>NZ_MKVG01000013.1:16341-52495 GCF_001899155.1 Flavobacterium sp. 38-13 | reverse complement strand
TGCATCAAGCTTTGCCTATAATGACCGTTTTTCCGGTAATCCGCATGAGGACAATATTGCGGCCGAATCGCCTGTAATTAATCTGAGTGCTGCTTTTGCAAACGGCGAAACCTTATTGGAGCTTACAATGCCCTATGGCTATCGTTATAAAGCCAACGATGCCTTACGACTGGAATATTGGGATGCTGCCATTTCTGCCTGGATTCCGTGGGGCGAAAATATTCCCGGCAATGCAAATACGTCTTTTGCTGTCAGCAATTTTTGTTCGCTTCCTAAAACCCTTTATATTTCGGAAATGCTGAACATTTCGGGTTTTACAACGGCACAGCTCACAGGATTCCGTTATCGGTTGTTTTATGATGATGACCCGGCCGGAGCTGCCTGGAACTATGGTTTTTGCTTTGACTCGCCAACATTACGTTCGTGGTCGTGTGCGGCTCCAACCCGGCTTACCGCTACCGGAGTAGGTTCCAACCCGATAACGTGGGACAATGTTCCAGGCATTGCAGGCTATGAATATGTTTTGAATACTACAAGTGCCAACCCGACAGGTGCGGGAACGCCTACGTTGTCGAATATTTTTCTGCCTTCCAATTTGTCTTTACCGCCAAGCACCAAGCATTTTTTCCATGTTAGGGGCGTCTGCACGGCCTCACAAAGTCCGTGGCGAACCATTTCGTTTATGACCAGTCCTATCAATGACAATTGTACGGCGGCAATTGCCCTGACGGTTAACCCGACAGCCGTTTGTACGGTAAAAACAGCCGGAACGCTTGAATCGGCTACAGATTCTGACGAACCTCATGTGGGTTCAGGTCGTCCCGATGACGATGTGTGGTATACGTTTGTTGCCACGGCAACTTCGCACCGCATCGAATTGACGAATATTACCGGAAACGGCTCGGAAATAATCGTGCATGAAGTCCTGGAAGGTACCTGTGGCGGCGGACTGATTAGCGTGCACCTCAGTGAGCCTGACCTCAACCCTACTTCGAGTACTCCGCGTGCGCTGACTATAGGCAATACTTACTATATCCGCGTATTTACGTATGCTTCTGATGCCAACACCCAAACTGATTTTGACATCTGTATTACTACTCCACCGCCACCTCCTGCCAATGACAACTGTTCCGGTGCCTATACGCTTACTGTTAATCCGACTGCTACCTGTACGGCTGTTACGGCCGGAAGTCTTGTTTCGGCTACAGATTCCAATGAAGGAAATCCTGAAATTGGAACGCCAAACGATGATGTGTGGTTTAAGTTTACTGCTACACAAACAGCGCATCGTGTTACTTTACGCAACGTAAGCGGCATGCCAAGAGATTTGGTAGTAGAAATTTTGCAAGGCAATTGCGGCAACCTGACAAGCATGAAAATCAGCACTTCTTATGCCAATACCATTTTCGGCCTCACGATTGGCAATACCTATTATGTAAGGGTGTTTAGCGAATCGCCTGATACCGGTGCTACTACCACATTTAATGTTTGCCTGAGCATTCCTCCTACAGGCGCCATTTGTGAAAAACCAATTGTAGTTTCGGGATTGCCTTATACCACTACTGATAATACTATCAATTATGGCGATGATTATGATTTTCCACAAGGAGGAGAATCGGGCTGCGAAGGAACCAACAACCATTATCTGGGTGGCGATGAAACCGTTTATGCCTATACGCCTGCTGCGAATCAGACCATCAATATCCGGATTCCTGGCGCTCCGGGCTGGACGGCTATTTTAGTTTATACGGATTGCAATGCTATTGGTACCGGGGCAATAGCCTGTGCCAACGGGGATTTTGAAATTGGTGACAGGGAAATTAATGAACTTGCCGTGACAGCGGGAACTACCTATTATATTTTACTGTCAACACAACCGGCACCCCAGAGTTTTGCCTATACGCTGAATATTACGGAAGAATCGTTGGGAACGAAACCTTTTGACGATAGCAGCTTTAGGGCATATCCTAATCCTGTAAAAAACATACTCAATCTTTCGTATAAAGAAGAAATGACAGCTATCAAAGCATTTAATATTTTAGGTCAGCAGGTGCTTTCTAAAAACATCAATGCAACCGAAAGCGAGGTTGATATGTCTGCCCTGCACAGTGGTACTTATCTGGTAAAGGCCTATGCCGGCGAAGAAGTCAGGACAATCAAGGTAATCAAACAGTAACAATCCCGAAAAAACATAAAAAAGCCGCCCAATGGGGCGGCTTTCTGTATTTAGGAATGTATCAGGATTATTTTTCAGGATTAAGAACTCCTATGAAGCTGTTCTTTCCGTCAAAGAATTTGTTGGCTGCTGCCTTCATATCCTGAACTGTAATCTTATTAAGTTCTTTTTCAAAATTCAGGAATCGCTCAACGCTATCTCCTGAAAATTGAAGCTGTTGCAATTTGCCAATCCAATACTGGTTTGTTTTGATTTCTTCTCTTCTTCTTTCGATAATAGCAATTTTTACTTTTTCTAAATCTTTCTGTTCCGGACCATCCTTTTTAAGCTTGGCAATTTCTGCTTCTGTCTGTTTCAGGATTGGTTCAACACTTTCCGGTCCGGTTGGCAATTGTGTCTGGATGCTATAGTTGGAATAAGGCTCTTTGTCCATCGAACCCTGGAAACCACCGCTATAGATTGAACCCATTTCTTCACGAAGCTTTTCGATAACGCGAATAGTAAGAATGTCTCCAATCATGTTGGCTTTCAGCGCCATGTCTTCACTATATGGCATTTCTCCAAAATATTGCGCCACCACAAGACTCTGAGGTTCTGTTCCTTTATTGAACATGAATTTGTTGTTTCCTGGTTTTAATCTCAGGCCATTATCCACAAATTTAGGTTCTTTTCCGCTTGTTGGCAGGGAAGCCAAATATTGCTCCAATAAAGGTTTTAATGTATTTTCATCTATATTTCCTACGAAGAAGAAGTGGTAACCGTCTGCTTTTCCAAATTCATTCTTGTAGATTTCAACAGCACGTTGCGGATTTATGGATTTAATTTGCGCCTCTGTTGGAATTACCATTGGTCGAAGCGGGTTGTTGTTGTACATTACATTTACAAGCGTATCCACAAAAGCTGCCTGTGGGTTGGATTTGATAAATTTAAGCTGCATCTGCATCTTGCTAACATATCCGTTAAACAGGCTTGGGTCAAGACGAGGCTCTGTCAGTTCCAGATAGTTCAATTGTAAAAGACTTTCGATATTCTTGATATCAGACCTTCCTCCTATTTCATTGGTAGTTTCACCCATAGATTGTCTTACAGAAATATTCTTTCCTGTCAATGATTTGTTCAGGTCTGTTGGCGTGAACTTGCCATAACCCATAGTTTCAATTACAGAAGTCAGCATAGATACTGTTGCCTTATCTTCAACTCCATACGCATTTGTACCTCCTTTTTTAACACCTGTGAAAAGGATTTCATCGCTCTTGAATGTAGTTGGTTTTACGGTAACTTTAACTCCGTTACTCAAAGTGTAGGTAGTCGCTTCTAATTTGGCGTCTTTTTCCACTTTAGTAATTTTCCCTTTTGCAGGCATTTTATCCAAAAGAGTAGTGCTTATGGCAACTTCTGCTTTTTTCTCTGCTTTTTGGGTAAACGATTTTTGTATAGCTGCCAATAAGGTAGCGTCATTGTTTATAAGCGCATCTTTTGTTTCAGAACTTAGCACATAAGCAAAGAATTTCTCCTTGTCTTCTTTTGAAAACAGTTTTTTGAATGCAGCTGTTACTTCTTCAGGCGTAATGCCCGGAAGCAGGGTTTTGTATAGTTCCAGTTCTTTTTCGATACCAGGAGCCGCCTGACCTATGAAAAAGTTTTCTTCATATTCGCCTAAATAGGCTGCTGAATTAGTCGTATTGCGTTCGTTATACTGTTTTTCAGCATAGCTTAGCAAACTCTTTTTAACCAATTCCAACTCATCTTTCGTAAAACCGTATTCTTCAATGCTAAGCAATTCTTTTACCGCAGCGTTAAGAGCCGTAGTCAAATCAGCCACCGGTATTACCGTTAAGCTTAATGCCTGATAGTTTCTGATGTAGGTTGAATTGCTTGTCTGTGCAGCTGAAAATGGCGGTGTTGCTTCTGAAGCAAGGTCACGGTAACGACGGTTGATAGCGCTAAAAGCTAACTGTTCAACCAATGTATTTCTGTAATCGCCTACGGTTTTGTCTGCTTCTGTTTTTCTTGGAGAGAAATTAAGTGACAATCTTGTTGTAGTCTGCTCAGGGTCTGTAAGGAACATAACTTCCTGTTTAGTATATGGACCTGCACCGTGTTCTACACGCTGTCTTGGGTTGCCTGGATTCACAAGCGAGCTGAAATATTTTTTCACCAAAGCTTCACCTTGTGCCGTAGTCACATCTCCCACTACTACTACAGCCATCAAATCCGGACGGTACCAGTCTTTGTAGAATCTTCTCAAAACATCCGGCTTGAACGTTTTTAGTAATTCTTCTTTCCCTATTGGAAGTCTTTCACTATATTTAGAATTCAAAAGCGGCGGAAGGAATTTTTTTCTAAGTCTGCTAATCGCACCCAGATTTGCTCTTGCTTCTTCAAGTACAACTTTTCTTTCCTCGTCAATATCCTTGTCTGTCATCAAAGCACCCTGAGCCCAGTCTTGCAGGATTTGGAAAGCTGTTTCCAGATTTTTAGGATTGTCTGTAGGAATTGGCAGCATGTAAACCGTTGTATCAAATCCGGTTTCTGCATTCAGGTCGGCACCAAATTGCACTCCCATTGATTGCAGGTTGTCTACCAGTTTGTTTTTTGGAAAGTTTTTGGTTCCGTTAAACAGCATGTGCTCTGTAAAGTGAGCCAATCCCTGTTGGTCATCGTCCTCCATAATAGAACCTGTATTTACAAGCAGACGAAGTTCTACCTTTTTCTCAGGCTTGCTGTTGGGACGGATGTAATATTTCATTCCGTTTTTCAAAACCCCTGTAGTTGTTTTGGGGTCTGTAACCAGCTTCTCGCTAAGATTCTGCGCGGTTGCGCTTTCTACAGCCATGAGGCAAACTGCCCCATAGAAACCAGCCGATAAGATGATTTTAAATAATTTGTTTGTCATTTTCGGTTATAGTTTTAAGCTTAATAGTTTACCAATAACATACCTCTATGCTATTACAATTACACATTTGTCATACATTATTATTTTTTGTTACAAATTTTATAATGTGTGTTGTGTCAAATTATTTAAAAAAAATATTATGCCTTTGTTTGTGGGGATTGTTGAGTGAAAAAATATTTCAAAAGAGATTCTTATTATTCATTATTCCTTTGAAGTTGCCGTTCCTTCTGTAGTGCCTCGCTCATTTTACTAATAAGCAATCTATACTTTTCCTGCTCTTCAATTCCAACCTGTTTGCCATTGATGTAGAAATCGGGTCTGCCGTCGCCTATCTGTATCAGTTTGTTTTGTACCGTCAGTATCGATGGTTGTAATAGTATGTGCCTCTCCATTAAGTTCCGGATAAGGCATTTCCATCGGTTCCTTTTGTAATTGCTTATTCTTTTTTATAACATTTGGAAGAATGACAACCATCACTATACAAACAGCTATTGCCAAAAGAATGGGAATTAGTTTTTTTGATTTTGGTTTGAATACAACCGCAGTGTTACTTTTTGCATCTGTAATAATTGCATGCAGTACATATCCTTTTTTAGGAATTGTTTCTATAATTTCTTTATTGGTGTCTTCCAAAGCTTTTCTTAAATGAAATATAGCCTGTGAAAGGCCTTCATCACCACCTCCATAGTCGTTCCAGATTTCTTTAATGATATATTCGCGTGTTACGACTTCTCCACTCTGTTCTGCTAAAAGACATAACAACTGCATCAGGCGTGCTTCCAGCCTTATTTCTGTTTGGGTTTGCAAATTTGTGATTGCATTTATGGACGGTGTGACTAAAAAACGACCGTTGATAGTAAATTCCTGCTGCTTCATTTTTAAAGATAAAAAGATGACTGTAAAAAAAAGAGTGTTTTGCTTTTATAAAGCCTTAAAATATTTTCTAAAGATAAAACAAAGCTTTTGTAAACAGCTGTTATTGAGAACCCTTATTACTTTCGGGTAAAAATTATTTATATGAAAAATCTTGTTCTGCTTATTACTCTAATAATATTTCCTTCTTTTCTTTTTGCACAAAAGGCAACCATCAGCCAGAAAGAAAAACTACAGTTACTGCAAAATGTGACACGGTTAGTAAGTTCTTATTATGTTTATCCAGATAAGGCTAAAGAAATAACAAACTACCTAAAGGATGTATATACGACCGCAAAATATGATTCTCTCAACAGTCCAACCCAATTAGAAAATGAAATAACAAAAGATATTTTCTCTATCAGCAAAGACAAACATATTCGTATAGAATATAATCCCGGGCTTGAAAACGACATTCTTAAATTCAATGCTTCTGGAAAAAATGCCGCCAAAATATCACATGTTGACCTTGAGAAAGAAAGGCAGAAGAATTTTTACTTTAGGAAAGTAAAGATTCTTCCATCCAACATAGGCTATATAGAATTCACCAACTTTGCAAAACCTGGAAAAGAAGCCAATAAAACGCTGGCGGCTGTAATGCAATTTATCAGCAATACTGATGCGCTGATTATAGACCTGCGTAATAATTATGGTGGTAATGGAGCTATGGTAAATGAAATACTCGGCTATTTTTTTGAAAGTCGTACCTATACAGGTAGGGCTTTTAACCGGATAGAAAACAAATGGACCGATAGTTATATAGGTACTAAAAAGAAGTCTGAAAAGTTATTTTTTAATAAGCCTGTCTACATCCTGACCAGCTCTGCTACTTTTTCTGCAGCCGAAGGTTTTGCCTATACTTTACAACATCTAAAAAACGCAATCGTTATTGGCGAAACCACACGTGGCGGCGCCCATCTTACGCGAAGTTTTAGCCTGGGTAATGGTTTTGTTGGATTTATACCTTATGCCCGATTTGAAAATACAATCACTAAAACTGATTGGGAAGGCAAAGGTGTTATTCCTGATATTGCTACAGCTTCTGAAAATAGCCTGATGATTGCACAACAGGACATCTTAAACAAGAAACTATTATCCGCAGATGAAAACGAAAAGAAGAAAATAAGCTGGCTGCTTAATTATTACAAATCAAAAACAACAATCATAACCATTAGCAGTAATAAAGCTAAAAGCTATGAAGGACGCTATGCTGAATTTGAAGTGAAATTTGAAAATAATGAACTAAAAATGCGAGACACCAATCAGCCTGTTATTCAATTTAAAAGCCTGAAACCTATAACGGAAAACTTTTTTCAGGTGGGCGAAGATTATCAGATAGAATTTTTAAGCGATATAAATGGTAGTGTTAATGCAATAAAAATGTATTGGGAAGATGGTTGGAGTGAAGAGATAGAAAGGTTGGGATTACGGCAATAATTGCAAACAAGTATAACAAATATGTTTTAATTATTATACTTGCTGCTTAATAGGGAAACAAAATAGCTGCTTTAATTATTTTGATCTTTCATAAATTGTTTCAAGATCTTTTTTTGCTACAGAAAATTCAAAATACTTTGGTTGATACAATATTGAATTATAATAGACAACTTCTCCGATCTTTTTACCATCAATATAGCTTAAAGCAATAAAATGACTTATTAATGTGTCATAAAGATTGTTTATATCTCTCTTTTTGTATGATTCTGTAATTTCGTAACCGATAAAATCAAAATCTTCAAAGTCGAAATCCTGATAATAGTAGTAATCCTTATTATTGAATTTTGGAAGTTTTTTGATGAATTCGACGATCTTGTCATTTTTCTTTAGGGTCATAAGAACCTTAAATCGACCTCCTATTAATCTGTCAACCATATTAAAAAAGAAAATAGCTTTTTCCGTTTTATTTTTGAAGCCAAGAGTTTCTATATTAATATTGACAGCGCTTAAATCACTTTCATTAAAAAGTGTACCGACCGCTCCACTAATGCGGTAATAATAATTATCCAGCAACCAACGTTCATCAATTTTTCTTGAAAGCACATCTGCAGCTACATCTTTAACGTCTCTTGGTTTTTTCGTTTTACTCACACGATTATAATGAATTTCTCTTATGACATACCACATGATCAATTCATCATTGCTAGGTCGAGAAAGAAACTTTGAATCTAAAATTGTTTTTTGTGCTTTTCCAATTTCAATAGACTTATCTACAATATTATTTAGTTTTGGTGTTCGTAAAGAATCCATTGATTTTGCAAACTCCTCTCCTCTTGCATTTGGATTGAGTGAATATATTTCACCCATTGCAATTAAATTTTTCAAATCTTTTTTATCCAATTTTAATTGTGCCTGGCAAAAAGAAAATACAAAAATTAAGAATGACGTTAAAAAGGTTTTCATGTTTTTTTGGTGATGTTTTATTAGATAGAATGCATTGTTACTATTAAGTTATCCTATAAATTGCTGTTAACGGCTGGTTGAATTTTTACTGAATACTCCAATTAACAGGTTAATCAAATAAATTGGTAGTCCTATAAAGACATTAAACAGAAATAAAACAACCAACGTTTGATTAATCAGTTCATAATTTTCAGATGTAGGAAGTGTTTTTTTTGCAATTAGATTGGAATAAAAAACTACCGTCCAATACGCTAAAAAGCTTCCAAAAAAAATTATACAATGAATTAAAGTCAAATAACGATTAAGCTGCTTCTTTACTATTTTTTGAAGAAGCCAATAGCAACTTCCAAAAAGAAAATAATACAAAGAAACCATTACTATTGTATGGTTATAGGCTATTATGAAATAGGTATCATGAATATTAATATCGAATGTATCATTAGCTAAATCACGGGTAAAAAATCCTAGTATCAGCACTAGTAAAGCGATAATCCAGAAGCAATGGTAAACTTTAATTTTTCTTAAACCCATATTTATTTATGCAATCAAAAAGCTTAGCAACTTCACTTATATTCAAATTATTTCTTTGACAAATAAAGTATATATTTTCCGAATATCATATTGCAAATTATAAAATATGTAAGAATAGGTTTAATACAAAAACTCCTTTCGAATTTCGAAACTCAGCAGCACAAATCATTTTTTATTCCAATATCATTTGTTGGATTTATGCAAAAAATTGCCCCGCAAACTCCTACATAAATTCCTTGGCTTTGGGTCAAGATAGGAATTAATAAGGTGCCTGCGGGGCGGTAAAAATCAACAGTCAACTCTAATCGGTTGAATACCGTTATCTTTTGTTATAATTGGAATATTCTGAAAGTGTTTGAACCGGTGTTGCCTGTCCTAAGAACTTAGCCATCATATCCAAATTTTCGGTGGTAGTGAAATAACGCTTTGCCTGTTCGTTCCAGCTATATTTTATAGTAAGATCAAACTTTTCGGCATTCAGCATTTTGATTTTTAACGGCTTTTCGTTGATTGCCTGTACCTGTTCTACTCTTTTAGTTTTAAGATTGATGGTCATATACATACGGCAGTCTCTCATGAAAGCAGCATCTTTATCAGAAGGATTTGGATTCTGTTTGTAGCTTATAACCAATTGGCCCGGTGTTTCTTTTTCAATTCTGTAGGTCGCATCATCCGTCTGGGCTGCCGGCTGCTCTTTTTTCTGATTTTTACGAAAGGAATTCGTATCGGAACGCGAAGCCGATTTGCCGTCTACGGTAAGTACTGTCCATTGTTCTTCTTTTGGTAATGACGGGTCAAACTGTGCCCTGATTACTTTTTGGCTGGCTGAAGTTATTGTGGTCTGTTGAAGCTCATAAGCATAATTCTTAGGAAGCTGCAGATTTTCCGGATTAAGAACACCTGTATCAATATTATGTTTTGCAAAGGCATCCAACACTGCATTTTTTTGGGCTGAAACGCCTATTGTCGATAATACCATAAAAAGAGCTAATAGCAATTTCATTCCATTTTGCACTCCCGATTTTGTTTCTTCATGAGCCATTCCTATTCTGCCCATTGCATTACTTTTTTTCATAATTCTTCTGTTTTTATTATTTTGATGGGGCAAAATTAGGAGCAGCGTCTGGGCCTTTGGGAACTTAACTGAGTGAAACGTCCAAACTAAAAGGTGAAATGCCTGGAGGAAGAAGTGAAATGATTTTTAGTCGGCTAGATTCCGTTGTTTTTTTGTTTGGCACGCGGATTATCACGCATTAAAATAATTACGCAAATTTAAGAAGCCTATTAAACTTAGTGCCTCAGAACCTTAGCCCCTTTTTTTAGCCACAGATTAAATCAATTACACAGATTTATGAAGTCCAAGCCAGACCAAAGTGAACTTTGCGGCTCTGAGTCTTTGCGAGCAATTATTTAACGCAAAGACGGCGAGCGTGCCAGAGCCGAAAAGCAAAAAAAATTAAACTTATTGGAATCTATTTTGATGTAATAAAGTTTCTAATAATCCAGCCATTCCTTAAACAAAGGTGCTTTTGTACGGCTGATGATAACTTCTTCGGGGGCATTTTTGATTTTAAGTTTTAGCTTGCCGTTAAAATAATTCTGCACCTGTTCGATAGAATTGGCCTGTACAATATATTGGCGGTTGACCCTGAAAAAATTTCTAGGTTCCAGTTCCTGTTCTAAGGCTTCTAAAGTTTGCGGCACTACGACCTTTTCTCCATTAAAAAGATAGGCATAACTAATGTTCAGGTGCGAATAAAAAAACGCAATCTCTTCGACATTAATTTTACGATAGGCATCGCGATACGGCAGTAGGAAACGTGTGCGGTATTCTTTTGGTTGCATTCTGGCCAACAACCCTTCTACTAAAGCATGCGGCAATTGCGGAGCCCTGGATGTCTGTTCAAATTTGGCTAAAGCGGCTTCTAATTCATCCTTGTCAATAGGTTTTAAAAGATAATCAACACTATTATATTTGAAGGCTTTGACCGCATATTCGTCATAAGCAGTCGTAAATATCACAGGACATTTAACCTCAACCCTATTGAAAACTTCAAAACTCAGTCCGTCGGCGAGTTGTATATCCATTAATATCAAATCCGGACATTCGTTTTCAGTAAGCCAATCCACTGCTTTGGCAACACTGCTCATAATACCTGCAATCTTTATATCAGGCCGAATCCGGGACAATAATCTCAGCAAACGTTCCGAGTTTAGCTTTTCATCCTCAAGGATTAGTATGTTTCGTAGTGTGTTCATGAAATAAGCGGTACTTTAACGGTAAAGGTTTTGCCATCCTCTATTACAGAAGGTTTCCTGTCACTCAGCAGAGCATAACGGTCAATAATATTCTTTAGGCCTATGCCTGTAGAATCCACATTATTCACCAGCGGCAGCAAATTATTGGTTACGACCAATTCGTCATTATCATTAGAGTAAATAGCAACATGTAACGGATTTTCTTCTTCCGTCCGATTGTATTTGAGTGCATTTTCGATAAATAATTGCAACGTCACGGGCGGAATCATCATTTTAAATTTGGATGCTTCAATATCAATCATAAAAACGCAGCCTTCGCCCATCCTGTGCCGTATCAAAAAAAGATAGGCATCCAGAAATTTCAGTTCTTCAGCTAAAGGAATGAGTTTCTTTTTAGAGTTGACAAGCAAATAACGGTAGACTTTAGTAAAGTTTTCTGTGTATTCATAGCCTAGCTGCTGGTCTTTTAATATCAGTTCCGAAAGTACGCTTAGGTTATTGAATACAAAATGCGGGTCGAGTTGCATTTTAAGTGCCTGTAATTCGATTTCGGAAGCCAATTGCTTGTTTCGGACAGCATTGATTTCATGCTCTGCAGCTTTTATGGTGGCTTCCTTCCAGTTCCGCAACAGAAAATCGCCGGTATTAAGGGCGCTGACCATCAAAGCCCATAACATAATTGAAATAATGGTATAGACTCCTTCGCGCAAACCAATAGGCGAAGGCTGCGGATTAGTAGTGCCCCCAAATATCAGATAAGCAAATGTGAGGCAAATAATGAGGAACAAAGCTCCTAAAATCTGGAATATTGCCTGAATCAACAGCCTTTTCAAAGGACGTACCATCCACGGAATTTTCTTATTGAGCTTACGGTCTATAAAAAGGCTGAACCATACGATAGCCACACAGAATATAAGGTTAACCAACACATCTTCTACCTGCTTGTAGACTGGCATGGCAAAAAAATTATGCCAATACGAATAAGGAAAAATAATAAACACGGTTGCATAGGACACAAAAAATGTAAAAGTAACCAGCAGCACGTTCTTGATGCTGTTCCTTTTTGTGAGATTCGTTTTTTCCTGATGTCCCATGTAATTCTTTAGGTTTAACCCAATTATGGGTTATTAGTTGGTTTTTCCGGTTTTTGTTACAATAAAAAAAGCACGAATTGAATTGCAATTCGTGCTTTGTATATACTGTAGTGAAATCAAATTACTCCGCTTCCCTCTTTAAGCCTTTAATATCTTTTAAAAATATCTTTTTGCCTTTAAGTTCAATGAGCCCGTTTTTATTAAAATCTGACAGCAAACGGATACAGCTTTCAGTTGCCGTTCCAATCATACTGCCAATTTCTTCACGGGTCAGTTGGGTTTTCAGGCTTCCATCTTCGTGCGTACCAAAGGTTTCCTGTAGGTGCAAAAGCGTTTCAGCCAGACGTTCACGCACGGTTTTCTGTGCCATGTCCACGACGTGGTCGTCGGCTTCTTTAAGGTCACCGCAAATGGCGCGCATCACATTCATTGAAAATGCATTATTCTTGTTGAATAACGGCATGATTTCGCTTTTTGGGATAAAGCATACTTCCATGTCTTCAAGCGCAATGGCACTCAGGTTGGCCGGCTCATCACTAATCATGGAGCGCTGTCCTAGTAATTCTCCTTTAGAGACTAACTTAATAATCTGGTCCTTGCCGTTAGCGCTTAGTTTGGACAACTTGCAAACTCCGTCCTTAACGCAAAAAATGCCATTCACATTCTCTCCTTCCTCAAAAACAGGTTCTCCTTTTTTGATGGTATAGGACGACTTGCAGTCCGCTATTTTCAGCAGTTCCTCTTTATTGAGGGCCTTAAGCGAACTAAACTCTCGAACGATACATTGCTCACACTTACTCATGGGCGGGATGGGAATTAGTTTTGCAAAGATACGGAAAACCATGATAATTATCATAGTTTGTGCTTCAGGCATTTCCAAACTTTGCACCAGGTAAATGAGCAAATTATGGACATGCACAGTTGTTTTCACTGCGGTCTTGAAGTTATTAAAAAAGAAGAAATCGTTTTTGACGGAAAATCATTCTGCTGCAAAGGCTGTCAGACGGTTTATGAAATTTTCGCAGACAACGGACTTTCGTCTTACTATGACTTTGGAAAAATGCCGGGCGCTTCGCCTCAGGCCGTAAATGGAAGATATGATTTTTTAGACAACGAAAAGATAACCTCCAAATTATTGGAATTTCAGGAAGAAGGCACCAGTATTGTCTCTCTGTATATTCCGCACATCCATTGCAGTTCCTGTATCTGGATTTTGGAAAACCTGCACCGGCTTCATCGTGGTATAGGCTCTTCTCAGGTCAACTTCTCAGAAAAAAAGGTGCGGATTATTTTCAATCCGCAGGAAACCAATCTCAAAGACATCGTTTTGATGCTCTGCACTATTGGTTATGAGCCTTATATTTCATTGGAGAATTATGAAAAAGGCAAGACTGCATCAGACCGCAGCCTTATTTATAAATTGGGAGTAGCTTTTTTCTGTTTCGGAAACATCATGCTGCTTTCCTTTCCGGAATATTTTGAAACCGAAGAATTCTGGCTCGACCAGTACCGTGGTTTTTTCCGCTGGCTCATTTTCGGACTGTCGCTTCCTTCTTTTCTTTATTCCGCAAGCGGCTATTATGTTTCTGCCTACAAAAGCATCCGAAACGGTATGTTCAATATCGACATCCCGATTGCGTTGGGAATCATCGTCATGTTTGTCCGCAGTACCGTAGATATTGTTCTGGGTTACGGACAGGGATTTTTTGACAGTCTTACCGCTCTTGTCTTTTTTATGCTGGTTGGCCGACTTTTCCAACAAAAAACTTACAGTTTCCTTTCTTTTGAAAGAGATTTCAAGTCGTATTTTCCAATTGCCGTCACACAAATCAAGGCACAGGAAGAAGTTTCTGTTCCTGTATATGATATCCAAAAAGGTGACCGACTGCTTATCCGCAATCAGGAACTGATTCCGGTAGATGGTATACTCATCAGCAACGATTGCCAGATTGATTACAGTTTTGTAACCGGAGAAGCTGACCCCATCCATAAAAAATCAGGCGATAAGGTTTTTGCCGGTGGGCGGTTATTGGGACAGGTAATTGAAATGGAAGTCTTAAACTCGGTTTCCCAAAGCTATCTTACCCAGTTGTGGAGCAATGATATTTTTCAAAAGAAAAATGCCGTGCAACGCAGAAGTATTACCGATGCCATTAGCCGTTACTTTACGCCTGCCCTGTTGCTGATTGCTTTTTTAGGTTTCAGCTATTGGATTTTTAAAGATGCTAATACTGCTTTTAATGTATTTACCGCCGTATTGATTGTGGCTTGCCCGTGTGCATTGGCATTAACTGCTCCTTTCACGTTAGGTAATGTATTACGAATTATGGGCAGGCAGAAGCTCTATCTTAAAAATGCCGGCGTAATTGAACAATTAGCCAAAGCCGACATGATTGTTTTTGACAAAACCGGAACCATTACAACCAGCAAGGCATCTGATATTTCATTTATTGGAAATCCGCTGTCTGCTATAGAACTGTCATACATCAAAAACCTGCTTCGGGGTTCCAACCATCCGTTAAGCCGCAGGCTGTATGATTTCCTTCCTGTTGCCGAACTGCGTATTGTGCATGGTTTTGAAGAAATTACCGGAAAAGGTATTGAGGGTATTATTGACGGAAACTGTATCCGGCTTGGAGCGGCTTCCTATGTAGGGTGCGAAAACTCAAGCAATACACAAACGGCAGTGCATATTGCCATCAACAACGATTACAAAGGAAGTTATGTTTTCGACAACCAGTATCGCAAAGGTCTTCAGCAGCTATTTCAGAGTCTAAAAAAGAATTATGATATAAAAATCCTTTCGGGAGATAATGACGGCGAACGCAAACAGCTGGAAAAGCTACTACCTGAAGGTACAGAATTGTTATTTAACCAAAAGCCGGAACAAAAACTGGAAGCCATCAGAAAATGGCAGGAAAAAGGTCATAATGTAATGATGGTTGGCGATGGTTTGAACGATGCCGGAGCATTGGCACAAAGCAATGTGGGGATTTCTATTTCTGAGAATGTCAATGTATTCTCCCCGGCTTGCGACGGCATACTCGATGCAACGGAGTTTTCGAAGATTGCCTATTTCCTGAAATTTTCTAAAAAGGCCATTACTACTATCAAGATGAGTTTTACGCTTTCGCTGCTTTATAATGTCGTTGGATTAGGCTTTGCCGTTAGCGGAAAACTGTCGCCTCTGGTGGCGGCCATTATTATGCCGTTAAGCACCGTAACCATTATCAGCTTTGTTACGCTGGCCAGTAATTATTATGCCCGAAAATTAAAACCCAAAACCGGCCGGGTATGATAAATATCATGTTTTTCCCGAAGCCGCCAAAGTAATTTTGTTCTTATAAAATCATAAGGTATGAGCGTCATCTATTTATTAATCTCCATCAGCATTGTCGTGGCTGTTGGCTTCTTTATTGCTTTTGTGAGGGCGGTCAGGGGCGGACAATATGACGATGACTATACTCCATCGGTTCGGGTACTTTTTGACGATGAAGTTGTTTCTAAAAAACAGGAGCACCCATCCAAAACCCGGAAAAATTGTCCGGAAACCAATCCTTAATATCTGATAACCCAATAAATCCAAAATCAAGCATGGAAGTACAACAGTTTTACTATGACAACAAAATCGTAAAGAAGTTCCTTTACGCGACCATCATCTGGGGTGCGGTAGGGATGCTTGTAGGGCTTTTGATAGCCTCAATGTATCTCTTTCCAAACCTGACGGAAAACATTTCATGGCTCAGCTACGGAAGGCTGCGTCCGCTGCATACCAATGCGGTTATTTTTGCCTTTGTGGGTAACGCTACCTTTGCTGGTATTTATTATTCGATGCAGCGTTTGCTCAAAACCAGAATGTTCAGCGATGTGCTGAGCAAGATTAATTTCTGGGCGTGGCAGTTTATTATTGTAGCCGCCGCCATCACGCTGCCATTAGGCTATACTTCTTCCAAAGAATATGCTGAACTGGAATGGCCTATAGATATTGCCATTGCTGTGGTTTGGGTCGTATTTGGTATCAACATGATTGGAACGATTCTCAGAAGAAGAGAGCGCCATCTCTATGTGGCTATCTGGTTCTACATCGCTACTTTCGTAACCGTAGCCGTACTGCATATCTTTAACAGCCTTGCGCTTCCGGTTGGAGCGCTAAAAAGCTACTCAGTATATGCCGGAGTACAGGATGCTTTGGTGCAATGGTGGTATGGACATAATGCCGTAGCATTTTTCCTTACAACACCTTTCCTTGGGCTGATGTACTATTTCGTGCCAAAAGCAGCCAATCGTCCGGTTTATTCCTATAGATTGTCTATCATTCACTTCTGGTCATTGATTTTTATCTATATCTGGGCCGGACCTCACCACCTGCTCTATTCCTCATTGCCGGACTGGGCACAGAACCTGGGTGTGGTATTCTCCATTATGCTGATTGCTCCTTCGTGGGGTGGTATGATTAACGGCTTGCTGACATTACGCGGTGTTTGGGATAAGGTACGAACAGAACCGGTTTTGAAATTCTTTGTCGTAGCCATCACGGGTTATGGTATGGCCACATTTGAAGGACCAATGCTATCACTTAAAAACGTAAACGCCATTGCTCACTTTACCGACTGGATTGTAGCCCACGTACACGTAGGTGCTCTAGCCTGGAACGGATTCCTGACCTTCGGTATGATATACTGGCTGCTGCCACGCATGGCAAAAACGTCATTGTATTCTAAAAAGCTGGCCAACTTCCATTTCTGGATTGGTACTTTGGGAATCATCCTGTATACGCTACCAATGTATGTGGCAGGCTTTACACAGGCTTCAATGTGGAAACAGTTTAATCCTGACGGTTCTTTAGTATATGGGAACTTCCTTGAAACTGTAAAACAGATTATGCCAATGTACTGGATGAGAGCTATTGGAGGTACCCTGTTTATTATTGGACTGTTTGTAATGATTTACAACATCGTAAAAACTGTAAAACAAGGAAATGCAATCGAAGACGAATTGGCCGAAGCACCTGCTTTACAGAAAATTACAAACAAAAGGCTGAAAGGCGAAAAATTCCACCCCTGGCTGGAAAGAAGACCTATACAGTTAACCATTTTGGCAACTATTGCCATCCTGATTGGCGGTATCATACAGATTGTGCCAACCATTATGGTAAAATCAAATATTCCTACAATTGCAGCGGTTAAACCTTATACACCACTGGAACTGGAAGGACGCGACTTGTATATCCGTGAAGGTTGTGTTGGCTGCCATTCGCAAATGATTCGTCCGTTCCGTTCTGAAGTGGAGCGTTATGGTGAATATTCCAAATCAGGAGAATATGTCTATGACCACCCGTTCCTTTGGGGTTCTAAGAGAACCGGACCAGACCTGATGCGACTTGGGGGCAAGTATTCAGACAACTGGCACTTTAACCACATGTGGGACCCAAGAAGTACATCGGCCGGATCCATCATGCCATCCTACAAATGGCTTTTTGATAACAAACCGATGGATTATTCCGATATCCAGAAAAAAATGGAAGTTATGGTACAACTGGGTGTTCCTTACAGTAAGGAAGAAATTGCCAACGCACAGGCCGCTATTAAAAAACAGGCGCTGGCTATAGAGAAAAATCTGTATAGTGACCCTGACTTCAAGAAAAGCTATGAAGAAAGTCAAAAGGCCGCCGCTGCCAAAGGTGAAACCTTTGTACCAATGCATCAAAGAGAGATTGTTCCTATGATTGCCTATCTGCAACGACTGGGAACCGATATCAAAGTCAAAGAAGCAAAAACCAACAACTAATGCCATGCTGAAATTCATCAAACACAATATGGAAACCATCTCAGGAATTGAGATTTATCCTATCATTTCACTACTGATTTTCTTTTTATTTTTTGTAGCCCTTTATGCATGGACCTACACTTACAAAAAAGAAAAAATCACCGAAATGAGCCATATTCCTTTCGAAAGCGAAAACGAAATCGATAACCTCAAAAACGACAAGCCATGAAAAAAATCTTTCCGGTATACCTGAGGGTACCTATCATCTTCTTTGCCGTATTTCTGGCTATGGAGTATTTTATCGACTCTGGCGACAGGCCTGCTTTTCTGAAATATCCAATGATTTCAGTGTTTCTGGTCGTATTCCTGTTCCTGCTTATCGCGATTGAAGTGGTTGTGGCCGCAGTAGACAATGTGACCTATCATTTGTTGACCGATGAACAGCGAAAACAGTTGGAAGAAGCCAACGAAATTAAGATTACGGACAGCAAACTGTTCCAAAAAATCAAAAAATGGTTTGTCAAGGAAAGTCCTATCGAACAGGAAGCCGATATCATGCTGAATCATGATTATGACGGAATCAAGGAGTTGGACAACGACCTGCCGCCCTGGTGGACCAAGCTGTTTTATGCCTGTATTGTTTTTGCCTTTATCTATCTGGCAAAATACCACATCTTTGGACATGACAACCAGGCTAAGGAATTTGAAACCGAAATGGCCGAAGCCAAACTAGCTGTTGAAGAATATAAAAAGACAGCCAAAGACCTGATTGACGCCGAAACGGTGACCCTGCTTACAGACGCCGGCGATATTGCTGCCGGAAAAACAATATTTGAAACCAATTGCGTGGCCTGTCACAGGCCGGATGCCGGTGGAGCTATTGGCCCTAACCTGACAGACGACCATTGGATTTTGGGTGGCGGCATTAAAAATGTCTTCCATACCATCACAGAAGGTGGTCGCGACGGTAAAGGAATGGTGGCCTGGAAAGGTACTTTGAAACCTTCTGAAATCCAGCAGGTCGCAAGTTATGTACTATCGCTTCAGGGCTCTAACCCTAAAGACCCTAAGCCGGCCGAAGGTAAAATATGGGTAGAAGAAAATGCACCAAAGGCAGATACTAAAACAGAAGAAGCAAAAACGGTGGCCCAAAACTAAGGGCTGCCGTCTAAAAAATAAGAATTATGCCAAAAATGCGGGATGAATCCTTTCGCGATGCGATTGGAACGGTAGATGACAAAGGAAAAAGAGTATGGGTCTATCCTAAGATACCTACAGGTAAATTGTATGAAAAGCGCAAGATTGTCAGCTATTTTTTACTGCTGTTCCTGTTTGCCGCACCATTCATCAAAATCAACGGAAACCAGTTCCTGCTCTTTAATGTGACCGAACGTAAGTTCAACATTTTTGGATTTCCTTTTTGGCCGCAGGATTTCTACCTGTTTGTTATTTCTATGTTGGTAGGAGTCGTGTTTGTGGCATTATTTACAGTAGCTTTCGGAAGGATTTTCTGTGGTTGGATATGTCCGCAGACCATCTTTATGGAAATGGTCTTTCGCAGGATTGAATTCTGGATTGACGGCGACCGAGGAGCGCAGATGCGACTTGACAAACAAGATTGGGATGCCGAAAAAATTCGTAAAAGGCTGTTGAAATGGATTATCTTTTTTATCATTTCTTTCCTGATTGCTAACGTTTTCCTTGCCTATCTTATTGGTAGTGACGAACTGATTCGTTTGGTACAAGAACCCCTGGCTAACAACCTCAGTACTTTTATAGCCTTATTAATTTTTACCGGAGTTTTTTACTTCGTCTATGCGTGGTTTCGTGAACAGGTGTGCATTATTGCCTGTCCTTACGGAAGATTGCAGGGCGTACTACTGGACAATAAATCAATCATTGTGGCTTATGACCATGTTCGTGGTGAAAAGGAAAAAGGCAGGGCAAAAATTGATAAAAGAGAAGACCGTACGCTTAGCGGCAAAGGCGACTGTATTGACTGCAGACAGTGTGTCAATGTATGTCCAACCGGTATCGACATCCGTAACGGAACACAACTGGAATGCATTAATTGTACGGCCTGTATTGATGAATGCGACGCCATTATGGAAAAGGTTAGTCTGCCAAAAGGATTGATCCGGTATGCTTCAGAAGATGAGATTACAAAACATAAAACGTTTGAATTTACGGCGCGTATGAAAGGCTATGCTTCTGTATTGCTGATTCTCACCGGTATTTTTATTGGACTATTGTTTTTAAGAAATGATGTAGAAGCGACCATATTGAGATTGCCGGGACAGTTGTTTGAACACAAGGGCGAAAACATCAGTAACGTATATACGTATAAAATTGTCAACAAGACGGTACACAATCTTGACGACATCCATTTTGAACTGCTCAGCCCTAAAGGAACTATAAAAACAGTTGGAAAAGCATGGTTCACTATTGATAAGGAAGGAATGGCACAGGGAACGCTGTTTGTAGAAATCCATCCGGCTTTTCTGGAAGGCGACCGTACTTCTATTGAAATAGGTGTTTATCAGGGTGGCAAATTGATTGAAACGGAACGCACCAATTTCCTCGGCCCGAGGAGCTTTAATTAAAAAATAATCGTGCTGTCTGCTAAAGCATAACGGCACTAAAAATTAGAAATCATGAAAAAAATAAACTGGGGAACCGGAATCTTTATTGCTTTTGCACTGTTCATGTCGTTTATCCTCTTTTTTGTCTTTCTGGTACAGTCTGACCACAAATATGATAATGAGCTGGTGATAGAGGATTATTACAAATACGAAACCGGACTGCAATCACAGCTTGACAAAGAAAACAATGCAGAACAGTTGCAGGAAAAGGTAACGGTTGAAGTAAACAAAACCGGTATTACGGTGCATTTCCCTCACGATTTCAATTATAAAAACATTACAGGAAAAGTGTCCCTTTACAGGCCGTCCAGTCAGAAATTAGACTTTGGGATTCCCATCGCATTGTCTTCTTCAAATTTGCTCATACCTAAAAGTGATTTGGCTGACGGCCGTTGGGACATTCTTGTTGAATGGAATTACAACGGCACGGGCTATCTCAATAAAGAACAGCTCACCCTTGAATAAACCAAAATGTTATATTCTGCTTTTTTCTTCGGTTTGATTTCCAGCTTCCACTGTGTAGGGATGTGCGGACCAATTGCCATGATGCTGCCGCTCGACCGTAGCAGTCAGGCTAAAAAGACAGCCCAACTCCTGCTCTATCATTTGGGAAGATTAACGGCTTATAGCACTTTGGGACTAATTTTTGGATTGCTTGGAAAAGGTTTTTATCTGGCCGGGATGCAACAGCAGCTTTCAATAATGGTTGGTGTTTTTATGATATTGATTGCTATTGTTCCTGAAAAGGTATTTATGAAATATAACTTTTCACGGCCAGTTTATACTATTATTTCCAAAGTAAAATCAGGATTGGGGAAACAGTTCAAGAAAAAAAACAACAGCGCCTTGTTTCTTATTGGCCTGTTAAACGGGTTTCTGCCTTGCGGATTGGTTTATGCCGCTTTGTTTGGCGCACTTGCCATGCAAAACGCCCCTTTAGGAATCGCATATATGGCACTCTACGGACTGGGCACCATTCCTATGCTAAGCGCTGCGGCCTATGCAGGGAATTTTTTAAGCAACGGTTTCAGAAGTAAATTGCAGAAAGTAATTCCCGTAGTTACCGTCATTATAGGAACACTCTTTATTCTTAGAGGAATGGGATTGGATATTATGTATGTTTCTCCCGGTGATATGAGTTTGTTTGTGAAGAGCGGGGCAGATTGTAAATAAAGGTGCTAAGGTGATGAGGCTCTAAGGTGCTGAGGTTTTTAAAAAAGGCGCTGAGGTTTGGTTCTGTTTTCCGAAAAGAGATTTCTTTACAAATAGTTTTGTTTATTCTTTACCTCACACAAAAGACTTAGAACCTTAGTACCTTTTTACCTTAGTGCCTTTCACCTCAATACTTTTCAATCTAGAGCCTTAGTACCTCAAAACCTTAGTAACTTCTCTACACAATCAATGAAAACAACTGTGTTTCCGGTATTCTGCGTTTTAAACGAAGGTCAAACGCCATACAGGCATTGCGTAAAAAAGGTTTTCCGGCTTCTGTAATGGTAAGCTTATTATTTTCAATATGCAGCAGGCCGTCATTTTCCATTTCTGATAATTCGGAGAGTACGGCAGGAAGTTCCGGGAAACAGGCATCTGCATGGTTCCATTCGCTTTCAAAGCGGCACATGAGGTTGAGTATGTGCTGTCTGATAATCAAATCTTCCCTGGTAAGGATGTGGCCCCGGTTTACGGGTATCTGGTTCCATTCCAGCAATTGGTAATAGTCATCCAAATCTTTTACGTTTTGTGCAAAACCATACCAGCTATCGCTTATAGACGAAACGCCCAATCCTATCATAAGTTGTGTTTTGGAGTGGCTGTAACCCATAAAATTACGATGCAGTTTTCCTTCTTCAGTAGCTTTATAAAGCGAATCGGTTTCCAGTGCAAAATGGTCCATGCCAATTTCATGGTAGCCGTTGGAATGCAGTAATGCCTTGCCTATTTCATATAGTTTGCGCTTCTCCTCATCTTTAGGAATATCTTCGTCCTTATAGCCACGCTGTCCGTTACCTTTAATCCACGGTGTATGGGCATAACTGTAAAATGCCAAACGGTCCGGCCTTAGAGAACGGGTCTTTTCGATAGTATCGACCACATCTTCAATCGTCTGAAACGGCAAACCGAAAACCAAATCATGTCCAACAGACGTATAGCCAATTTCTTTAGCCCATAACGTTGTTTTTGCCACATTGGAAAAAGGCTGGATGCGGTGAATGGCTTTCTGTACGGTTTCTGAATAATCCTGTACGCCAAAACTCACCCTGCGAAAGCCAAGGTCGTATAGTTTTTGCAGGTGTTCTTTTGTTGTATTGTTGGGATGCCCTTCAAAACTAAACTCAAAATCTTTAGCCTTAGTCCCGGTTTTCAATATGCCGTTAATCAGGTCTTCCAGATGTTTTACGGCAAAAAAAGTAGGTGTTCCGCCGCCCAAATGAATTTCCTTGATAACAGGCTTTTCATTCATTGCATGGCAATACAACTGCCATTCCTTTAAAACGGCTTCCAGATAAGGCTGTTCTACGTTATGGTTTTTGGTAATGCGTTTGGTACAGCCGCAAAATGTGCAAAGGCTTTCGCAAAACGGCAGGTGAATATAGATGCTGATTCCTTCGGCAGCATTGCTTTCGCGGAATGATTTTTTAAAAGATTGAATCCAGGCTTCATAACTGAAATCACCACTCTCCCAATACGGAACGGTTGGATAGCTCGTATATCTTGGACCGGGAACGTTATATTTTTGAATAAGAGAATTGCTTGGCATAATCGGTA
Source organism: Flavobacterium sp. 38-13 (assembly GCF_001899155.1). Classification (NCBI taxonomy): domain Bacteria; kingdom Pseudomonadati; phylum Bacteroidota; class Flavobacteriia; order Flavobacteriales; family Flavobacteriaceae; genus Flavobacterium; species Flavobacterium sp. 38-13. The sequence continues at coordinate 29,053 of NZ_MKVG01000013.1, read as the reverse complement.
ATTTTATGCCAAAGCTACTCCTGTTGCTATTTTTAAAAAATGACAATTGTCATGTCTGTTTATTTTAACAACATGACTTTGAACAGGATATCTTAATTCACGAAATTCTTACGGTATTCGTTGGGACTCATGCCTACTTCTTTTTTGAAAAGCCTTGAAAAATAAGGCGGATTGTCAAAACCTAAAGCATAGGCTGTTTCAGAAACCGAATTTTCAGAACCCTGCAATAAATTCTTAGCTTCAGATATCAGGAAGATGTGAATCAATTCAATTGCCGTTTTTCCGGTTTCCTGTTTCAAAACATCACTCAGGTATCGCGGTGAAAGGTTGAATAAATCAGCCAGTGACTTGACTGTTGGGAGTCCTTTTTCCTGCAACTTTCCTTTTTCAAGATACGATGCCAGCAGGTCGTTAAACTTAGAAACTGTTTTTCCCGACAATTCTGTCCTGTTAATAAACTGCCGCTTATAGAAACGCTGCGAATATTTCAGTATGGAATCGATATGGGCAATGATAATTTCCCGACTGTATTCGTCCTGATTATTATAATATTCCCCTTCAATTTTACTATGCAGGTCCCAGATAATCTGTTCTTCGCGTGCGGAAAGATGGAGCGCCTCATTAGCTTCGTAATCAAAATATCCGTATTTTTTTATCTCAGAATGCAGATGGTAGCCATTTAAGAAATCTTCATGAATCCAGATGATAAATCCTTTTTCTTCGAGTTCCACATTATTGATTTCTATGACCTGTCTTGGCTTCATGAACATCATCGAGCCGTTATCATGGTCATATTTTGTTCGTCCATAAAGTACATAACCCGATTTGATTTTTTTAAAAGCAATCATGTAAAAATCGGTAGTAAATTCGCTCTGCCCGATAGAACATTCGGATAGCTTTTCACACATTACCAGGCTAATCAAAGGATTTTCCGGTGGCGGATAGCCGATGGAGCGATGCAGTTCGCTTATGGTTTTGAAATGTCTCATAAAAAAATAGAAGAACTACGCTTTTAAAGGCGCAGTTCTTTTTAAAATTAGGTACGTAAATATACTAAAAAAAGCAAATTAATTTCCGTGGGCTTTTGCAGATACTTCTTTCCATTCTTCCCATTCTGAAAGACGTTGTGCATATACTTCTTTTACCCATGGCAGGGCCACTTTCCCCAGGAAAAGACGCAATGGCGGATTGGCGGCATCAACCAATTTCAAGATGGCTTCAGCTGTTGCTTCCGGTTTACCAAAAGAATCCGTATCAGCCATTCCGGCCTGGAAGGCAGCCCTTACATTGTCATAGGCTTTGATAGTTTCTGACTGTATAGCAGAAGACCCGGCCCAATCTGTAGCGAAACCGTTAGGTTCAACCAGAGTTACGTTAATACCAAATTCCTTGACTTCAGTAGCCAGTGTTTCGCTTATGGCTTCAACTGCAAATTTAGAGGCGTTATATATTCCTAAAGTTGGCAAAGTAGCCACACCTAATACACTCGACAATTGGATAATATGTCCGTGGCCCTGCGCTCTCAAAATTGGCAACGCTGCCTGGGTTATCCACAACAGTCCGAATACGTTGGTTTCAATCTGGTCTCTGGCTTCTTTTTCTGAAGTTTCTTCTATCGTTCCAAACAGTCCATAACCTGCATTGTTGATAATAACATCCAGTTTTCCGAAATGTTCTTTGGCCTGATTGACAGCGGCAAAACTTTGCTCACGGCTGGTCACGTCCAGTTGTATTGGCAATATTGCATCGCCATATTGTGCTTTTAATTCTTTAAGCGAATCCAGATTTCTTGCTGTTGCAGCAACTTTATCGCCACGTTTAAGAAAGGCTTCTGCCCATATTTTTCCAAATCCTCTGGAAGCTCCTGTAATAAATATGATTTTTGACATCAGTAAATGTGTTTAGATTAATAACAGGACAAAGTTAGGCTGGTGACGCACCGGAGAACTTATACAAAAAGCGGTAAAACATATACATTTTGTTTTGAGCCATACAGCAAAGCAACTTTGAGCTTTACAGCAAAGTCAGCCCGCTGTTTGTATACGAATTTTGTCCTGTAACAATTAATCAAATTAGTATAGCATATGAAAACGATTGACAAAATCTACATCAACGGCGAATTTGTAAAGCCAAAAGGAAATCAGATATTTGACCTTATCAGTCCAACAACCAATCAGCTAATCGGACAGGTTACTTTGGGAAATACGCAGGATGCACAAGATGCCATTGCAGCAGCAAAAGAAGCATTCAGGACTTTCTCTCAAACAACTAAAGCAGAACGTATCGAATATCTGAAACGTTTGCATGAGGTAGTTTCCAGAAGAAAAGACGAGCTTATTGAGGTAATGGTTGAAGAATATGGAGGAACGCTCCAATTCTCAAGAATGAGCATGGAATTTGCATTGAGTTCTTTTACTTCTGCTATTGCAACTCTGGAAAAATTCGACTTCACTAAAAAAATGGGTTTTTCTGAAGTACAACTGGTTCCGCTTGGCGTAGTGGGCATTATCATTCCGTGGAACGCCAGCAACGGTTTTATTGCCGGAAAACTAGCCACAGCAGTAGCTGCCGGATGTACGGTGGTTATTAAGCCAAGTGAAATGAGTGCCTTACAGACACAGATTATGACAGAATGTCTACATGAAGCAGGATTACCAGCCGGTGTATTCAATATCGTAAACGGATTGGGCGATGTGGTGGGAGCCGAAATCAGCAGCCATCCTGATGTAGCCAAAATTTCGTTTACCGGTTCCAGCAACGTAGGAAAAATTATTGCACGTGAAGCCTCGGCTACTCTTAAGCGTTACACTTTGGAGCTAGGAGGCAAATCGCCTAATATTCTTTTAGATGATGCCGACTTTACCAAAGCGATTCCAATGGCTATTGCAGCGGCCTTTATGAACAACGGACAAGCCTGTGTGGCAGGAACCCGACTTTTGGTGCCGGAAAACCGATTGGAAGAAGCGAAAGAATTAATACAAAGGCTGCTTCCCTTATTTCCTGTTGGTAATCCCAAAGAAGAAACAACGGCTGTTGGCCCTATGGTTAGCAAAAAACAATACGAACGGGTACAGAATTACATTCAATTGGGTCTTGATGAAGGCGCTACACTACTTGCAGGCGGACTTGGCCATCAGGAAGGATTGGAAAACGGAAATTTCGTAAAACCTACCGTTTTTTATAATGTAGATAACAAGATGCGCATTGCACAGGAAGAAATTTTTGGTCCGGTATTGTCAATTATTACCTATAAAGATGAAGCCGAAGCGGTTACTATTGCCAATGACACCATTTACGGATTACAAGCTTATGTAAGTTCTGCCGATACCGAAAGAGCCCGACGTGTTGCTTACCAGATTAATGCGGGGCGTGTATTGGTTAACGAATTAAATCATGACCCGGAAGCGCCTTTTGGCGGATTTAAACAGTCCGGAATAGGAAGAGAATTTGGGGTTTATGGTTTGGAAGCCTATTTGGAACCAAAAGCATTAATTGGGTAATACTGCCAACCTTGCTTCAGGAATACGGCTAAAGCGGCTGTATTCCTGAAACTATTTTTTTAACTTTACGCTCATGACAGCAATCAGAGAAGACCTTCCGCAAGTATTATATTCCTGCTATCACCAACGCAGCAGAGAGGGCGAACATTTTATTCCGGAACATGTTTTTAGTTATCAGATATCGGGAACAATGTCGGCATGGGATGCAAACAATGCTTATGAAAGCAAAGAGGGCGATTTCCGTCTTAGTATCCGAAACCGCCTGGCCAAGTTTGCCAAACAGCCACCGGAAAACGGAGAATTTAAACTTCTTTCCCTATTCTTAGACCAGGACACGCTACGGGAAGTGAGCCGGGAAATTAATTATACCGCCACAAAAACGGCTATGGAAAAAGCGGTTCTTCCTATTGCTTTCAATCCGCTTTATGTAAGTTTTATGGAATCCCTGCTCGCCTATCTTCAATTACCGCAGGAAAACAATACCGAACTTTTAAAGCTCAAAACCAAAGAAGCCATTTATTTGCTGATTAAAATCAATCCGGAACTCAAAGACATTTTATTTGATTTTAACGAACCCGGCAAGATAGACCTTGAGGCTTTTATGAACAGGAATTTTCATTTCAACGTACAACTCAAACGTTTTGCCTATCTCACAGGACGAAGCCTGGCTACGTTTAAACGCGATTTCCAGAAAATATTTCAGGACACTCCAAGTCATTGGCTGCAACAACGCCGATTACAGGAGGCTTATTACCTGATTACAAAAAAGGCCAAAACACCATCAGAGGTCTATATTGATGTAGGTTTTGAAAATCTGTCGCATTTTTCATTTGCATTTAAGAAAAAGTATGGAGTATCGCCTTCGAAGGCAGGATAATTCATATCGCAATAATTTGGGCTATTTTTGAACCTTTACCCAGTCCTTCTTACGGAAATCCGTAATTCCAAAGCAATCCTGTTTTGATACAGGCCTTTTCCGCCTATTTTTCTGTGAACCATTAGAAAACAAGGATTTATATCTTAAAAGATTAAAAAAATTTAAACATAAAATAAACTTCATAACCTTAAAGTCACGCTTTCTTAAAACAGCATCTCCATAAGTAAAAGTTCGTTAACGAAAAGGTAATCTAAAGCTCAAGAGCCTTGGGACTCAATCCTATAACTTTGGCTCTCAAACTTTTAACTTTTTTTGATGAAAACAATTCTACGAACAAATTACATCAAGTCACTGGGACTAGCAGTACTTGGGTTATTTTTCGGCACTGCATGGGGGCAGGCCACATTGCCAGTAAACAGAACTTCCTGGGGAACTGAACCACAAGGATGGACAAACAGCGGATGCGCACACAGAACTACAAGTTCTGCCTGTTCTAACAACAGTGCAACGACTTTTGACGGAACAGGTGACAACAGGATACTTTTTATTAATGCTGCACCACAGACCTTATCGATGACCTTAAAAAATCAAGGAATGTCCGGACAATCCTATCTGCTCGTTGAACAATCTGCAGATGGTAGTGATTATACGGAATTAGGAAGGTATGGTACGGCTACCGGCGCAACATCAATTACCAATGCACAGTGTTCTGATATTGATTTGCCTTTGCTTTCTTCTACACGTTACATCCGATGGACTTATACTAAAGCCAGCGGTAACTGTGATATGGACGATGTTATTGTTACAGCCGCACCGGTTGTTCCTGCATTTACCGTTAGCTCTACATCTATAACCAGCTTTGGCAATGTCAATGTAGGTGCTTCTTCCAACAGTTCTTCGGTTACAGTTTCAGGAACTAATCTTACCGGTAATATTACAGCCACGGCTCCTGTAAATTTTCAGGTAAGTACAAATAATTCAACGTGGTCAGGTTCAGTAAGCTTTACTCCTACATCCGGCACCGTAAGCAGCAGACCGCTTTACGTACGTTTCTCACCTCAGAGTACCGGACTTAAATCCGGTTCTGTTACAGTAAGTACTTCAGGAGCATCTAACCAAAATATCTCTGTTTCCGGTACAGGAGTTATTACTTCTACTACATGGAACGGTTCTGCATGGAGCAACGGAAATCCGACTGCTGCTCTTGATGCCGTTATCAGTGGAAATTATGATACAAACGCTGCTGCACCACAAGGCCCAATTACAGCGAAAAACCTTAGCATTACTTCTGGAACATTAATCGTTGGTGCTAACGGATTGGAAGTAAAAGAAACATTGTCTAAAACCGGTGGAACCATCGATGCTGCTGCAGGCGACATTACTTTCTCCGGTACTACAGCACAAACACTTCCGGCTAATTTTTTTACAAACAATACGATACAGAAATTAATCCTTAATAATGCTGCCGGACTAACCTTAACCGGTACGACTAATCTGACGGGAGTTCTTGACGTAGTGTCAGGTAATTTGGCCGCTAATGGCAACCTGATATTAAAATCAACAGCTTCAGGTTCTGCCAGAATCGCTGCCGTAACCGGTTCTATTACCGGAGAAGTTACCGTTGAACGCTATATCCCACAAGGAAAACGTGCTTTCCGATTTTTAACTCCGGGAGTTACCACAACTAATTTTATCAGCAATAACTGGCAAACCGGAACCCATATTACCGGTTCTGATTCAGGCGCAAACGGATTTGACACTACATTGACAGGAAATCCATCGATGTATGTTTATAACAACAATACTGCTTCGGGCAGTGGATGGAGCGCAATCGCAAATACTGACGCTACCAATTTAGTGGCAGGAAACGGCTATAGAATCCTGATTCGCGGTGACAGGAATGCAGACTTAGGGCAATCTTCTGCCGCCAATATGAATGCGGCCGTAACCTTAACTGCAAAAGGAACCCTGAAAACAGGCCAGGTTGTTTTTGATGCTGCGACTACTCCGGCCATCAATGCAACTCAAAACGCTACAACTAACGGTTACAGCCTGATTGGAAATCCATATGTGAGTCCTGTAGACTGGCATTCTGTAACCAAATCAGGTGTAGAAGATGTGTATTATGCATGGGACCCAAATATGGGTACTGCGGCACAAAGAGGGCGTTATGTAGCCTATAGCCAGACTGTTGGGAGCAATAACTTGCCCGAATCAGCAGTCAATCAATACATCCAGCCAGGACAGGCATTTTTTGTAAAAAATACAGTTTTGGGCACAGCCGGTTCTGTTACTTTTAATGAAAACAACAAGGCTTCACAGTCGGCCAACGTTTTCAGAACAAACTCTACAGAAGAAAAATCTGTATTCCGTATTGCGGTGTATGATGCTAATGAAACCGAAGTTGGTTACCCTATTGACGGTACAATTGCCGTATTTGGAAGCAATTATGATACTGCTATAGGATTAGGCGATGTTGAAAAACTTTACGGTTCGGGCGAGCATTTGGCATTTGGAAGAAACAGCAAAATATTAGCTATCGATGCACTGGCTCCTGTTATGGCTAATGATGAATTGCAGGTAAAGACACTTCAGTTTATAGCCGGTAAAACCTATACTTTCAAAATCAATGCGGCTAACTTCCCTGAAGACATGCAGGCCTATCTTATTGACCAACACGCTGGAACTGAAACACAATTGAGTCTTTCCGGAGCTACAACGGTAAATTTTGCAACAACAGCTCAAGCAGGCTCTTATGGAAGTGACCGTTTCCGCGTCGTATTCCGTTCTGCAACTTTAGGAAATGGACAATGGAACAGCAATACTGTAAAAGTATATCCAAACCCTATACAAAACAACCAATTCAATATTACGCTGCCAAATAACGCTGACGGAAAGGTAGCTATCACGTTATACAACCTTGTTGGGCAGGAAATCTACAAGACTAACGTAGAAAGCTCAAGTATTATTACAGTAAACCCATCATTGCAATTAAGCAAAGGAATCTATATCCTACAGGTATCTAACGGTACTGCTTCAGTAAAACAAAAAATTGCAGTAAAATAAATCCCTATCAAAATGAAAAACTTCAAAATATTACTATTAGTTCTGATGCTGACTACGGGAGTTCAAAACATGAATGCCCAGGAAGATTTTGACGATGATACGCAAGATGTCCCTCAGGCACCAATCAATGATTATATTATTCCGATGCTTTTGGCCGGTGTCTATTTAGGCTACCGATTGCTAAAAAGCAGGACTGAGGAAGCATAATTTCTTTAAATAAAAACGGCTGTAGAGATTACAGTCGTTTTTTATTTAAAAGTGGCTGAGGTGCTAAGGCTCTAAGGCTCTAAGGCTCTGAGGTACTGAGGTACTGAGGTTCTGAGGTTAATAGGCTTCTGAAGTTCGTGTAATTCTTCTAATCTGTAGCCAAAATCAAAAATCTCAAATCTCAAATCAAAGGTTCTAAGGTACTGAGATTAATAGGCTTCTAAAGTTCGTGTAATTATTCTAATCTATAGCTAAAATCAAAAATCTCAAATCCGAGATTCTAAGGTGCTAAGTTTAATAGACTTCTAAATTCGTGTAATTCTTCTAATCTGTAGCCAAAATCAAAAATCTCAAATCTCAAATCTCAAATCAAAGATCCTCAGGCTACTGATAGCCAATTAAATTTTAATTGATGTAGGTAACACAATCATAATTTTGATTTTACAGTAATAAAACACCTACGTAAAGTGCAACGGGAATATATTGATAATCTTTGTATGTATCTGTAAATGAACCAACAAAACAGATTCCTCAAAATTACAGCCCTATGAATACAGCTTTACACAAAAGATTCATTGTCCCTTTTCTTTTTATTATTTTCCTGCTTTATCCCGTTTCAGATTATGCCCTGATTCTTGGCTGGGATGCTAACAACAACGGTGGTGGATTTGGCGTCAGCCCCTGGACACCTTCTACACGAAATGCCAATTTGCAAACTTCGGGACTTGTCAGAGGTTCAGGTATTTCAACCAGTGGTAGTGCAGCAGGAGGATGCTGGGGAGGTTCCGGAGGATGGTCAACATCCCAATCCGATTCCAACAGCTTTTATTTTACTTTTCAGGCAACTGCCGGATATAAAGTCAGCCTGAGCTCTATTTCTACCGCAACCCGAAGGTCCAATTCCGGGCCGTCAGGATGTATAGTTTATTATTCTGTTGGCGGCGGTCCTTTTACCAGTGTAGCCACCTGGTCCACCTCATCTACAAGCGGTACGACAGGAACGCCTAATTCAGTTTCCTTATCGGGAATCAGCGCTTTGCAAAATATTGCCGCAGGAGTTGTTATTAAATTCCGGATAATCCCTCAAGGCTCAACAGGAAACTATTACCTGACAGGCGGAACCAACTCTTTAAAAATAGACGGCAGTGTTACTGCCGCTGTCAATCCTTTAATTATTCCTTCTACTACTTCACTGGCTTCTTTTGGCGATGTTATGGTAGGAAACAGTTCATCTGCAACCAGCTTTACATTTAACGGTGCCGGACTTACGGAAGATGTAAGTATTCTGGCTCCGGCAGGATTTGAAATCAGCACAGATGGCATTAACTGGTATCCCGGTACAGACATCAGTCCGGTTGGCGGCACATTAAATAACGTACAGATTTGGGTACGTTTCAGTCCCACAACCGTAGGAACGGCCTCCGGAAATATTATACTATCATCAACAGGAGCAACCAACAAAACGGTTGCGGTTACCGGAAATGGCATCCCGGCTGTAAGTTCTATTGTAGTTGATGATGAACCTTACGGCCCTTACTGTAATGGAACCGATACTACTTTTGATTTGGATTTTACACCGGCCGGAAGTTTCAACAGTACTAATTTTTATGCGCAGCTCTCTAATACTGACGGTAGCTTTCCAACAACACCAACCAATATTGTCGGAGTATCTGCCACCAGTCCAATCACCGTGACAATTCCTGCCGATACGCCTCCAGGCTCAAATTATAGAGTAAGAGTTTATAATGACGACCCGCTGACTTTCAGCAATAATGATAACGGACATAATATTACAATTATAGGAGCAGCAACGCTTTCTGCAGTTACACAAACCAACATCATGTGTGACGGAGGTGCGACTACAATCAACCTAAGCGGCCTGATTCCTGAATCAACCTCTTCTATCAGCTACACCATTAATAATGGCACTGCGCAAAACGTTGCAGGTATTATTGCAGACATTAGCGGTAATGGCAGCTTCACCATAAGCCTTCCTTACAGCAATAATGGACATTCTCTAGTTATAGGAACTATCGAAAGAACTGATATTTCGTCCTGTCCGAATGCGCTTACTGCAAACAACTCTGTTGTATTGGCTGTAAATCCTTCCCCAACAGTAACTGCTGTAAGCACTACTCCCTTATGTGCAACCAATGACAATGCTGTTATCAGCCTGACCGGATTGATTGGCAACAGTACTTCAGAGATTACTTTTACGATTGCGGGAGGAACTGCCGTAACGGTTTCGGGAATTACCGCTAATGCTTCCGGAGAAGCTGATTTTGAAGTAGCTGTTTCGACTGCAGAAAATGGCCGGACATTAGAAATAACTTCTATTAAACGAACAGATGTAACTCCAGATTGCGAAAGTGTGATTAGCGGCATAAACACCATTTTGGTTATCAACTCCAGACCAACAGCAGCAATAAGTGGCGACCAGTCCGTTTGCCAGGGTTCGGCTTCGTCTGAACTTAGCATCGCTTTGACAGGAACTGCTCCATGGACTATTACGTATACTGATGGAACTTCAACTTTTCCAATTACCAATATCCAAACATCGCCTTATACTTTTACGGTTACTGCTAATGAGACAAAAACCTATACGGTAACTGCCGTAGAAGATGCCAATTGTATTGCCCAATCTGCTGACATAAGCGGAAGCGCTACCATTACTGTCATAGAAACAGGCAATGGAGGAACTATAACCGGAAATTCAACCGTATGCTTCGGAACCAACAACGGAACACTTACTTTGGAAAATCATGTAGGAACTATTATAAAATGGCAATCTTCTACCGTTGCAGACTTTAGTGGTACTGTTACCGATATTGAAAATACGGCCGCAACTCTTAACTATACAAATCTTTCAGAAACCGCATATTACCGTGCTGTTGTGCAAAATGCTCCGTGTACGGAAATTTATTCCACTATTGCGACAATTACGGTTAACCAAACCGAAGCTCCAACCACTGCTCCACAAACTTTCTGTAATACCGCAACTGTTGCCGACTTACAGCCAAACACTGCCGGAATCCAATGGTATGATGCTCCAAACGGAGGAAATGCCCTTTCGTTGACACAGCCACTGACCAATGGTGATTATTACGCTACTATGACAGTTCACGGATGCGAAAGTGCCCGTACGCTAACATCTGTTACAATAAATACGGTTACGCCACCAACCACAACAGCACATGCTTTCTGTAATACCGCAACTGTTGCCGACTTACAGCCAAACACTGCCGGAATTAAATGGTATGACACTCCAAACGGAGGAACTGCTCTTTCGTTGACACAGCCACTGACCAATGGCGATTACTACGCTACCATGACAGTTGACGGATGCGAAAGTGCCCGTACGCTAACATCTGTTACGATAAATATGGTTGCGGCACCAAACGGTTCTGAAAACCAGAATTTCACAGAAGGTGAAACATTGGCGGATCTTGAAGTTACCGGAACAAATCTGGAATGGTATGCTACAGAAACGGCAGCCGAAGCCGGAACACCTGTACTGGATTCCAATGAACTTCTTGTTGACGGTGCAACTTACTATGCCGTACAAACAATTGGTGAATGTAGCAGCAGTCCATTGGCGGTAACCGTTTCAATAGTATTGGGCAATCCTGAATTTGACCTTACAATGCTCAAAGCCTATCCGAATCCGGTAACTGATTTATTAAACGTTTCCTATTCCGAAAACATTCTTGCTGTTGAAGTTTTTAATCTGATTGGACAAAAAATAATGGATAAGACCGTAAATAATACACTGGTAAGCATCAACTTATCAGATATTGAAACCGGAACCTATCTCGTCAGAGTTAGCTCTGGAAAAGCACAGAAAACTTTCCGAATCTTAAAAAAATAAGAGAAAACAATTTCTTAAAAAAAGCCTGCCGCAACAGCAGGCTTTTTTGTGCCGGTAACATTGAAGAAACGAAAACGTAACACCGGCCGGCACCAACATAACATTTTGATAAATCAAACAACGGCTTCAGTTAATCTGTCATTCCTAGATTGCGCCGGTTTTAAACTGACTCAAATGAAATTACAAAAGCTCAAACATTTCCTTATTATTGCTGTTCTGGCTCTTTTCTCTTATCAAGACACTTTCTCCCAATGTTTCCAAATCGAAAGTATACTGGTTGACGCTTGTGGCGTACAGGAAGGATTGAATGAAATGGTACGATTTAAAGTAGGCAATACTGCTATAAATACAAGTAATATGAGCGTGTCATGGCCAAACAATCCATGGCAGGGACTTATACGAAACTCTGTCACCGCTTCAAAAGTAGCTACTCTTAATGCTGATATTCTGGATGCCGGCGGATGTGGCCAGTTAATCGAGCCTACAGGAGGTGTTCTTCCGGCCAATGCCAGTGTAATTTTGGTCACCAGCCATAATTTTGATACCGACCTGAATTCATTTGGAGCTTTAACTGATAATGTTTATATCATTTTTCAAAATAACCCGACTACAGTGTCAGGGCATTTTGCCAACTCAGGAACCGGAATCAGAACATTGACTATTTCTTTTGGTTCCTGCTCTGATACCGTTTCCTATGACCGTGCTCTGCTAATTGACACCAATGGTGCTACTGTTCCTGCAGATGGCGCAATAGTGCAATACACTCCGGCAGGAACTGCAACCTATATCAACAATGGCTGTTCTGCTCCTGTTCCTCCATTTACTGTTGATGCCGGACCTGCTACTATGTCGGCTTGTGCCGGAACTACAATTTCTTTGAACGGAATTGCGCAGGGATATCAATCAGTAAGATGGTCGGCTGCAAGCGGTACGTTTTCAACGGCAACCAATCTGTCAACCACCTACACTTCAAGCGCTTCACAGGCAGGAACCGTTGTTGCTATTACCCTAACCGCTATCAACAGTTGTGGCCTGGAGATAAGAGACACTATTAATCTTACCTTAACTAACAGTACTACACCTAACTTCCCTACTGTACTTTCATTATGCACCGGTAGCACCGCTCCTGTATTAAACACTACTTCACCAAACGGAATTTCCGGAACATGGAATCCGGCTGTTGTGAGCAATACG
>NZ_MKVG01000013.1:13528-16068 GCF_001899155.1 Flavobacterium sp. 38-13 | reverse complement strand
CTTCCCTACCACACTTTCAATCTGTACCGGAAGCACAGCACCGGTTTTAAATGCTACTTCACCCAACGGAATCACAGGAACGTGGAATCCGGCGGTTGTGAGCAATACGGCAAGCGGAAGTTATGTATTTACACCCAATGCCGGGCAATGTGCCACAAATATGACTTTGAACGTAACTGTAACCAACGGAATCACGCCAAACTTTCCCACATCACTTTCAATCTGTACCGGAAGCACAGCACCAGTTTTAAATGCTACTTCATCCAACGGAATCACAGGCACGTGGAATCCGGCGGTTGTGAGCAATACGGCAAGCGGAAGCTATGTATTTACGCCCAATGCAGGGCAATGTGCCACAAATATGACTTTAAATGTAACGGTTTCTAATAGTATCACGCCAAACTTCCCTACTACACTTTCAATCTGTACCGGAAGCACAGCACCGGTTTTAAATGCTGCTTCACCCAACGGAATTTCCGGAACATGGAATCCTGCAGCAATCAGTAATACCGCAAGCGGAAGCTATGTATTTACACCCAATGCAGGGCAATGTTCCACAAATATGACTTTGAACGTAACTGTAACCAACGGAATCACGCCAAACTTTCCTACCGCACTTTCAATCTGTACCGGAAGCACAGCACCGGTTTTAAATGCTACTTCACCCAACGGAATTACAGGAACATGGAATCCGGCGGTTGTGAGCAATACGGCAAGCGGAAGCTATGTCTTTACACCAAATGCCGGGCAATGTGGAACAAGTATGACTTTAAATGTAACCGTTACGAATAGCATTATCCCGGATTTTGCAACAGAATTGGCATTATGCAACGGAGATGGCGCGCCAGCATTGGCTACTACCTCACCAAATGGAATCACAGGAACCTGGAATCCGGCCATTATAAACAATACCACAAGCGGAAGTTATGTATTTACTCCAAATGCCGGACAATGTGCTTCAAACGTGACATTAAACGTAACAGTAGGACAACTTGATTTTAAAGTAGATAACGGATGCGAAGGTGGAAACTATAGGCTGACCGTTGTTCCAATTTCTGATTTTGATAGTAATGATGTTGATTACGAATGGAAAAATAATCAGGGCATCAGAGTAGGAACCGATTCCAGCCTGAACGTAACCGAACTGCTGAACTCTACTCCTGTTGAAGAAGAATTCCCTATAACTTATACGGTACAGGTGACCACGGCACAAGGATGTACCTTAACCAGAGAAGAAACCGTATACGGTATTTTCTGCAGCATACCAAAAGGAATATCTCCTAACAACGACAATAAAAATGATGAATTTGACCTTAGCGGATTGGGAGTAAAAGAATTGACCATTTTCAACCGATATGGGGTTAAAGTATACGGATACAAGAATTATACAAACCAATGGAAAGGACAATCTGATGACGGAAAAGAACTTCCGGATGCGACCTACTATTATGCCATTAGCAAAAGCGACGGACAAACAGTAACCGGATGGGTTTACCTCAACAGACAACGATAAAAACATTTAAGTAACTGTTTATTAAATATTTAATAAAGAAAAACCAATCCTTCCAAAGTAGAATAAACATTACTTTTCGTAGGTTTTGAAATAATGCTAATCTCCCATACTATGTCAAGAAACCTTAGCAATCCTGTCAAAAAAAATACGTTTTTATTTGTGGTCTTATTTTTTTTGGTAACCCTATCCGATGCTACGGCACAGATTTATTATCATAATTTTGGTACAACGACTATTTCGGCACATCCTTATACGGTGGCACCAACTACCCTAAATACGCATTTATCCGGCTCTTCGTGGAGCAATAGCCTTACTACATGGACAAGCACAGCAGGAGCTACAGGCGAAGCTTTACGTCTTACTACATCAACAAATGCGACTATTACCCTGACCTTTAATGTTGCTGCTAATTATCAGGCAGATGTTACTTCGTTTAATTTCTGGAGACAAAGGAGTAATTTCGGACCTCAAAACTGGTCGATGTCCATCAACGGTATTACTGTTGGAAACGGTACTATAGATGCCACCGGCAGTGCTATTGGAACAACCAATGTTGCCAATCCGGTTTCCGGATTAACAGGAACTGTTACCGTAGTGATTTCGCTTAGCGGTTCTACCGGAAACGGAACACTGCGTCTGGATGATTTTACTTTGAACGGAAGCGTAACTTCTAATTGTGCGGCACCTGGAATTACTTCTTTTACACCTGCTTCCGGACCACAGAATACATTAGTCACCATAAATGGTAGTGGCTTTACAACGGGAAGCGGAACTTCTTCCGTAAAATTCAACGGTATTCCGGCAACCAGTTTTACTGTTGTTTCCAATACGGTTATCAAAGCCTATGTACCGGCCGGAAATGCTTCAGGACCAATCAGTATTACTACCAACGGATGCGAGGGTTTTTCCACAACTAATTTTACCAGGATTTCAACAACCAGTGTAGGGAATTATTCCAGTGACATTTATATTTCTGAACTTTATGATGCACAGGCCGGTGATGGCGGTGTTATAGAATTATATAACG
>NZ_MKVG01000013.1:0-13512 GCF_001899155.1 Flavobacterium sp. 38-13 | reverse complement strand
GTTTTACTTTTTATACCATTGTACTTAGTGGCTCCATCCCTCCGGGAGGAATTTTTTTAATCGGGATTGGAACAGGCACTATTCCCTGCGGCATTACTTCAAGCCAGACCTATCCTACCGGATTTAATGCCAATGATGAGTTCCAGCTGCTTAAAAACGGAACCATTATCGATAACGTACATGCACCAAACAACGTAGGATATTCCGTTATCCGAAATCCCAACGCGGTGGCTCCAAAGGTTGTTTTTAACAGTAGTGACTGGAACACCCAAACTTCTGAAAGTTGTGCCAACATAGGAATTCATAATGTAACCAATACTGTTCCGCCAACCTTATCCAATCCAACGAGCAGGATAGTTTGTGAAAACAATACGGTTACTTATACCGCATCTCTTGCCAACAGTACCGGTTTTACTTTCCAATGGAAAAGACTTGACGCAAGCGGAAACTGGATTAACATCACCAATACAGTACCATTTTCAGGAGCAAACACCAATACGCTTACTATCAATCCGGCACCTTTGACGCTTGATGACAGCCAATATTATTGTCAGGTCACTTCTACACAGCATACTTTAGTGAGCAACGCTGCTCAATTGGAAGTAAATCCGGCAACAATTCCTGATTTTCCAACATCGCTTAACTACTGTGCAGGTGCCAGTATACCTGCATTGAATAACACTTCCCCTAACGGAGTTACCGGAACCTGGAATCCTCCAACCATCAGCAATACCGCAAACGGAAGTTATGTATTTACACCAACAGCAGGACTGTGTTCTCCTGGCGTTACCTTAAATGTTGCTATTTCCAACAGCATTACGCCTGATTTTACAACCACATTAAGCCTATGTTCAGGAGATACCGCTCCTACCCTGAATGCCACATCACCTAACGGGATTACGGGTACATGGAATCCGGCAACAATTAACAATACAACCAACGGAAGCTATGTGTTTACGCCAGATGCCGGACAATGTGCCACGCCAACTACATTAAACGTAACCATCAATAACAACATCACACCGGATTTCCCTACAACATTGAACTTCTGTAACGGGGCTACAGTTCCTGCATTAAATACGACTTCACCAAACGGAATCACGGGTACATGGAATCCGGCAACAATCAGCAATACCGCAAGCGGAAGCTATCTCTTTACACCAAATACCGGACAATGTGCTACGACAACTACATTAAACGTAACCATCAATAACAACATCACACCGGATTTCCCTACCACACTGGTTTTCTGTAACGGAGCTACTATTCCCAGCTTACAGGCCACTTCGCCTAACGGAATTACCGGAACATGGAATCCTGCAGCAATCAGTAATACAGCAAATGGAAGCTATGTGTTTACACCGGATGCCGGGCAATGTGCCACTACAGCTACCCTGAATGTAACTATTGATACTAATATTACTCCGGATTTCCCTACCACACTGACTTTCTGCAACGGAGATACGGTTCCTGCCTTACAGCCAACTTCGCCAAATGGAATCACCGGAACATGGAATCCTGCAGCAATCAGTAATACCGCAAGCGGAAGCTATGTATTTACACCAAATGCCGGGCAATGTGCTACGACAACCACATTAAATGTCACTATCAATAACAATATTACACCGGATTTCTCTACTTCGTTAGTATTCTGTAACGGCGATACAGTTCCTGCACTTCAGGCTACTTCTCCCAACGGAATCACAGGAACATGGAATCCTGCAGCAATCAGTAATACCGCAAGCGGAAACTATGTGTTTACGCCAAATGCCGGACAATGTGCTACGACAACCACATTAAATGTAACCATCAACAATAACATCACACCGGATTTTGCTTCTTCTTTGATTATTTGTACAGGAAGCGCTGCTCCTTTGCTGAATACAACTTCACCCAATGGGATTACAGGAACATGGAGCCCTGCCACAGTAAGCAATACAACAAACGGGAGTTATGTATTTACACCAGATGCCGGACAATGCGCCACGACAGCAATACTAAACGTAACAGTTACCAATAACATCACACCTGATTTTGCAACAGCCCTTTCATTCTGTTATGGTGATGGAATACCTTTACTAAATACGACTTCTCCAAACGGAATTACGGGATTCTGGAATCCTCCAACAATCAGCAATACCAGCAGCGGAACTTATATATTTACACCGGATGCCGGACAATGTGCTACTACGGCTACACTGAATGTGACCATAAATAACAATATTACTCCGGACTTCCCTACCACACTGACTTTCTGCAACGGAGATGCGATTCCTGCCTTACAGCCAACTTCGCCTAACGGAATTACCGGGACATGGAATCCTGCAACAATCAGCAATACCGCAAGCGGAAGCTATCTATTTACACCTAATGCCGGACAATGTGCTACTACGGCTACACTCAATGTAACTATCAATAACGCTATCACACCGGATTTCCCTACGACACTGACTTTCTGTAACGGAGATGCAATTCCTGCCTTACAGCCAACATCACCCAACGGAATTAACGGAACATGGAGCCCTGCTTCAATAAGCAATACAACAAGCGGAAATTATGTCTTCACACCTAATGCCGGACAATGTGCTACAACAGCCACTCTGAATGTGACCATCAACAACAATATTGTACCCGATTTCCCTACTTCACTGGCATTCTGTAACGGGGATACGGTTCCTGCCTTGCAGGCAACTTCTCCTAACGGAATCACCGGAACATGGAACCCGGCAACAATCAGCAATACGGCTAACGGAAACTATGTCTTTACCCCAAATGCCGGACAATGTGCCGTGACAACTACATTGAATGTAACTATCAACAATAATATCACACCGGATTTTCCTACTTCATTGGTATTCTGTAACGGGGATACGGTTCCTGCTTTGCAGGCAACTTCTCCTAACGGAATCACAGGAACGTGGAGTCCTGCTTCAATAAATAATACTGCAAGCGGAAACTATGTCTTTACGCCAAATGCAGGGCAATGTGCCACTAATATGACTTTGAGAGTGACTATCACACCTCAAACAGTACCAACCTTCCAAACAATAATGACAATCTGTAACGGAAGTACGGCTCCTGTCCTGAATACGACTTCTCCAAACGGAATCACCGGAACCTGGAATCCTCCAACCATCAGCAATACTGCAAGCGGAAGCTATATATTTACGCCAAATACGGGGCAATGTGCAACAACAGCTACTTTAGCCGTAACAGTCAGCAATAGTATTTTACCCGATTTTCCAACCACATTGGCATTCTGTAGTGGCGATACGGTACCTGTGCTTCAAACAACATCGCCTAACGGAATATCAGGTACATGGAATCCTCCGGCAATAAACAATACTGCCAGTGGAAATTATGTGTTTACACCAACTGCCGGGCAATGTGCAACGAGTACGACCCTTGCTGTTACTATTAACAGCCTTGCTCTTCCTGCCATTGGCGGCCCTAATGCAGTTTGCCTGTCAAACACGATACAGCTAACCCATCCTACTCCTGGCGGAACCTGGACGAGTGGGAATACGAATATAGCAACGATTGATGCAGCCGGAAATGTTACCGGAGTTAATGCAGGCACAGTAATAATCATCTATACTGTAAACAATGGCAGCTGTACGTCATCGGTCAGAACAACTGTAACGGTAGCCGCACCACCAAAACCAATACTTAAGGAAGGTTATATCTGTCTTGACAATCAAACAGGCAACTATATTTCTACGGTTAATCTGCATTGCCAGGTTCCTAATGCTAACCATAGTTTTGTCTGGACCCGAAACAACACCATCCTGCCTACTACTACCAATATGCATATTGCCACCGAGCCCGGAACCTATGAAGTAATAGTAACTAATCTGACCACAGGTTGTACAGCAACGGCAACAACAACCGTAGGCACATCATCTATTGCCATTGCAGAAGCTACAGTAGGAAGAGATTTTAATAAAAGCCAGACCATTACGGTTAACGTTACGGGCGGTTCAGGACAATATGAGTTTCAACTCAACGGCGGTGCGCCGCAAACCAGCAATCAGTTTACGAATATTTATGAAGGTGAGTATGAAATTACGGTAAGAGACACGCAGGGATGCGGTTTGATTACGCTTACCGTATACGCTTTGAATTATCCTTATTACTTTACGCCAAATGCGGATGGTTATAATGATACGTGGAACATTGACGGACTGGCCAACCAACCGGAAGCTCAAATTTTTATTTTTGACCGTTACGGAAAACTAATCAAGCAGATTTTTCCTTCGTCTGCCGGATGGGACGGTACCTATAACGGACATCCGCTGCCGGCAACAGATTACTGGTTTAAATTGCTTTATAAGAGCCGTGATGGAGTGAACAAAGAATTTAAGGCCCATTTTGCCCTGAAAAGATAATTTCCAATATTTCGTTACTTAAATACCACAGCATGAATTTCATCAAACCAAAAAGATACGAAGATGTCGTATATAATATGGACCAGGTGTACAAAATCGAAAAGCTAATTGACGAATATGAGTTTCATTTTAACAATGGAAGAGTGATTAACGTAAAAGCGTCACTTGTAAGCAACAAGATTAAAAAGCTGTTCGACACCAAGTATAAAAAGAAAAATCTTACAGAATCTAAAAATACTTCCAAATAATTCTTGCAAATTGATGAAATCAGTCTAAATAAGGCTTTTTTGTGACCGATTTTAAGTCCTTTAATTTGAAAAAGAGTAAATTTTAAAGTAAGTTTGTAGAACCCTAATCTATTACTTAAAATTACAAAAAATCCCTTATACCACGAGGGTGAACGTTATGGAATACAACAAGACTCATGCTCTGGACAATGGCGTTTCAGTAGTACAAAGCATTATGCGCAAATTTAAGGTATACGCCGACCGATATTATAAGTACTCTTTTCCGGAAGAACCTTTTTTTAAAGAGATTGCTGAGAAATGCATCAGCGATGCTTTCGGAGCCAATCATAAAGAATCTTTCACCAAAGCAAAAATCAGAGAACTTTGGGGCTATGTCAAAAAGCAGGCCCTTAACTATATCCTCAACGTTGAAGCTGAACTCGATAAAGAGTTTCCTAATCACGGACAACTTAGTTTTTATGCATTTAAGCTGAATTGCAAGACAGAGAATCTCAAAGAGAAAGTAACGGCTTTTAAGTCACAGTTTACAGATGCTGAAGATTTTATATCCAGATAATACACCTGGATTTATTGATACAAGGCTCCCATTGGGAGCTTTTTTATTTTATGTTATTCTCTTTTTACTTTAATAACTTTAGGCTTTGCGACTCTGTGCCTTTGCATGAAAAATAATTGCTCACAAAGACGCAAAGATGCGATTTACATACACCCCATGACCGCATTAATAAATCTTTACTTTAATTGATTGCCAGAAACTTTTACCAATATAATTGCATAAAATTTGCTTTGCGACTCTGCGCCTTTGCGTGAAAAATAATTGCTTACAAAGACGCAAAGACGCTATTTACATAAATCCTTTGACCGCATTAATAAAATAAGGCGAATCGTTCCATTGAATTTTACGGTAATTGAAATCCTTCCTAAGCGTCTCCGGCAGACAATCCCAGATGGCACGGCTCATTTTTTCCAATAACAGCTTTTTGGAAAATGTATCTGAAACCACCAGACTGATTTCCCGAATGGGTTTGGGTTCCTTAAACGGCTTAAACAAATGCTTTTCATTTTCATTGAGTATGGAAAGTTCCGGAAGGATTGCAAAACCGAGTTGGGCACGTACCAGATTTTTCAACGTTTCTATAGAGCTGATGTCATAAGAGAACTGCTCACTTATTTTACGGTCTTCCTTAATGTCACATATATCAAGAAGCTGTGCATTGTAACAGTATTCATTTTGCAACAGCAAAAGTTCCGGTTTGTCACTGGCCTGGAGTTCATAAAAGTCTTTAGTCGCAAACGGATGGCTCTCGTTAAGATAGGCCACAAAAGGCTCGTTAAAAACATGGTGTTCTTTCAGATTTGGGTTTCCGGTTGGAGTAGCCATAAGCGCCACATCTAAAGCTCCTGTTTCAATATCCTGCATTAACTGACCCGTGGAAGCTTCACGAATAACAAAATGCATTTTAGGCGCTGCTTCTTTCATTGCCTTTATGAATAAGGGAATCAGATAAGGTGACAAGGTAGAAATAACACCCAGCTTTAGTTCTCCTTCTAGGTCATTTTTCTCATTAATAACAAAATCTCGAATTTCATTGACTTCGCGGAGTATCTTTTTTGCTCTTGCAATAATCTGTGTTCCGAGTTTTGTGGGTGTCAAGGGTACTTTTGTACGGTCGAATATTTTTATTCCTATTTCTTCTTCCAGATTTTTCAGCTGAATTGTAAGTCCGGGCTGGGTAACATTACAAACTTCTGCAGCCCTTGCAAAATGGCGTTCTTCGTCTAATGCTACGATGTATTTTAATTGCTGTATAGTCATACATTATAATTTTATTTTATAAAGGTAAAAAATTATCAATTTGATTTATAATTAAACCCGCTATAAATTTGTCCCATCAAATCAAAACAATTATAAATTAATAATTTACATCATGAAAAAAATAGCAATAGCAGCAGTTGCCTTATTGAATGCAACACTGGCAGTAAGTCAAATCGATCCATCATTAGCAGGAAGCTACAGTATCGAAAAAAACACCCGTGAATTCTTAAAAGCCGTTCACGGAAATTCAGGCCCGCAGCTTTATGAACTTTCTATCGAAGATGCCCGAAAAGTATTAATCAATGCACAGACAGGAGATTACAAAAAATTACCTGCCGATATTGAAAACAAGACCATTACACAGGATGGGAAAACCGTTTCCATCCAAATTGTAAAACCAAAAGGTTCCAAAGAAAAACTTCCGGTACTGATGTATTTCCACGGTGGAGGATGGGTTTTAGGAAATGCTTTTACGCATGACCGCCTGGTAAGAGAATTAGCCGTTGGTGCAAACATTGCAGTGGTTTTTGTAAACTATACTCCTGCTCCAGAAGCCCGATTCCCGGTTGCAAATGAAGAAGCCTATGCAGCCACCAAATGGATTAAAGAAAACGGAGCTTCTATCGGACTAAATCCAACAAAACTGGCTGTGGGCGGTGATAGTGTTGGTGGTAATATGGCAATTGCCGTAACGTTGATGGCCAAAGAAAGAAAAGGCCCTAAAATTGATTTCCAATTGCTTTTTTATCCGGTAACCGATGCCGATTTCAGCACGGCTTCCTATCAGCAATTTGCCAACGGACACTTTTTAACACTCAATGCGATGGTGTGGTTCTGGAATATTTATGCACCGGAAAAAGCGACAAGAAACCAGATTACAGCTTCTCCTTTGCGAGCCGATATTGAAGAATTAAAAGATTTGCCTGAAGCTTTAATCATTACTGCTGAAAACGACGTACTGCGCGATGAAGGCGAAGCTTATGCAAAAAAATTAAATGCGGCAGGTGTGAAAGTTACAGCTACACGATACATCGGGACAATTCACGACTTCGTTATGCTCAATCCAATTACAGAAACTCCGGCTCCAAGAGCAGCCATCAAACAGGCTGTAGATGCCTTAAAAGAAAAACTAAGCAAATAATTACAAAAAACAAATAACAATTAAAATTTAGAAATCATGAAATTTACAAGAAAAGCAAACGCAAACTGGCAAGGTACTGGAATGGAAGGAAAAGGAACCATCAGTACTCAAAGCACTACTCTAAACAACACCCAATTATCTTTTAAGACACGCTTTGCAGAAGGCGTAGGAACAAACCCGGAAGAATTAATAGCTGCGGCTCATTCAGGATGTTTTACGATGCAGTTGAGCTTTTTGTTAAGCGAATTGAATTATGTACCTACCGACCTGAATACTGAAGCTGTATTAACTTTTGAAGACGGAACGATTACTAAAATCCATTTGGAATTGAATGGTGTTGTTCCCGGAATTTCGGAAGAAGAGTTTCAAAATATAGCTTTAAAAGCGAAACAGATTTGTCCGGTTTCTAAAGTTTTGAATGCTGAGATTACTTTGGGAGTTTCTTTAAGGCGCTAAGGTACTGAGGCTCTGAGGTACTAAGGCTCTGAGGTACTGAAGTACTGAGGGGCTTGGAAATAATTCTGAATAAAAAAACCGTGCTTTTGCAAGCACGGTTTTTAACCTTAAAACTATCTAAACATTACATGGCTGTGATGATAAATTCGCTTCTTCTGTTCTGCTGGTGTTCCTGTTCTGTACATTCAACACCATCAGCACATTTATTAACTAACTGGGTTTCGCCATAGCCTCTACCCGTAATTCTTTCTTTGGCAATTCCATCCTGAACCATCCAGTCAATGGTAGATTTTGCCCTGCGGTCAGAAAGTTTCTGGTTGTATTTGTGTGTCTGGCGGCTGTCTGTGTGGGAACGAACATCTACTTTCATATTCGGATATTGTTTCATCACGTCAACAATTTTAGCTAAATCAATAGCTGCATCCGGACGGATATTCCACTTATCAAGGTCAAAGTAGATAATCTTGATACCGAATGTTTTAGCCAAATCGGTTCCAACCGTAATTTGCTTCACCGGTTTATCCAATTCGATAGAAAGGTCTGTTTCTCCGGATTCTTTCGGGATAATGGCTTTTAGTTCGTTTGGCGTATAATCTTTGCTTTCTGCTTTTACATAATACACATTCCCGCATTCTACATCAAAGCTGTATTTTCCTTCGTGGTCGGCATAGATGGTTTTGATAACCTTAAATGAAGCATCAGACAACGTTACCCTTGCATTGGCAATAGGAAGTCCGGTTTCTTTATCCGTAATCGTTCCTGCCAGTAATTGCTCGCATTTCATTTGTCTTGTTTCCTGGAATTTGTAGATGTCATCATATCCTTTACCTCCATCTCTGTTTGAAGAGAAAAATCCGAATCGGGTTTTGGTATCAATCATGAAAGCAAAATCATCTTTTGGCCCGTTAACGGGAGCTCCAACGTTTTTGATTTCACCATAACTTCCGTCTTTATTAATCTGGGTTACAAAAACATCCAAACCTCCTAATCCAAGTTGTCCGTCTGAAGCGAAATACAATTCGTTTTCGTCTGTCACATAAGGAAAAGTTTCACGGCCTTCAGTATTGACTTGCTTGCCCAGATTTTCCGGAGTTCCAAAACTGCCATCTGCATTAATAGCCACCTTAAATAAATCCGACTGACCTAAAGTTCCCGGCATATCTGACGCAAAATACAAAGTCTTTTCATCCGGACTCAAAGCAGGGTGCGCCGTACTGTAATTGTCGCTTGTGAAAGGCAATTCCGTTACGTTTACCCATTTTCCTTTTTCAAGAGTACCTTTGTAGATTTTCAATAACGTCGCTTTGTCGCTGTTCTTTCCTCTTTTCCCTTTGTTATAGTTATTTCTGGTGAAGTAGACTGTTTTTCCGTCTCTGGTAAAAACAGGCGTGGCTTCATTGAATTTGCTGTTCAGGGAAGTGTTGAATTGTTCCGGCTCCAACATAGAACCATCCGAACTGATTTCAGAGGCATACAATTTCGTAAACGATTGGTTGGTCCACTGGTGCTTTCTGTTGAAAAGACCTCCGGTATCTCTGGCAGAAGTAAAAACAAGTTTATTGCCAAAAAAAGCGGTTCCGTAATCAGAATATTCCGAGTTGATATTGATATTTTCAACCTTGTATCGCCCAGAATTGGCTTTTATTTCCTCCAGATAATCTTTATGTTTGGTGTACAGCTGCGCTCTTAAGTCGGCCGCATTCTTTTGGTTAAACTGCGCCAGCATTTGATTCGCCTTTTCATAATCGCCAACCGATTTCAGGGTTTGCGAATAACGGTAATAGTATTCTGCATCAACCGGCTGGTTCATTGCAAAAAGTTCCTCATACCATTTATTGGCTTTGTCTAATTCTGCATTGAAATAGTAAGCATTTCCCAGCTTTTGGAAGAGATCAACAGATTTGTATCCTTTCTCTGCTACCCTTTCATACGTCTTGATTGCATCGACATAGGCATATTTCTCATACTGCTTGTCGGCAGCTGCAAGTTTGGCTTCCTGTGCCTGGGCAGTCAGTAAAGAAAAGACTGCCAGGGCTGTATATAATTGTTTTTTCATAGTTGCTGCTTTTAGAAGAATCTTGGAGAGGTTACTTTGTTGAATCTGTTGAATAATTCGAAACGAAGGAAAACCTCATGCGAACCTGAATTGTAGTTGGCAAGCTTTGTCGTTTCTAAATCATATCCGTAGCCTACAAATAGTCCTTCTGTGATTTGGAATCCTGCCATAGCACTCACGGCTGCATCCCATCTCCAGGCTACTCCAAGCGTCAGCTTATCATTGAAAAGAAAGTTTCCTGAAACGTCAGCCTGAAGCGGCGCTCCATTTACGGCTTTCATCAAAAAGGCCGGCTTGAATTTAATGCTTGGACTCAAATCGAAAACATAACCTCCAATCAGATAAAAATTCATCCTTTCCTGATTTACAGATACTGAATTGTCATCGTATCTGTGGGTTTCAAAAAAGTTTGGTACCGAAAGTCCCAAATACATCTTATCGGAATGAAAATAAGCTCCTGCCCCAATGTTTGGCGTGAAGTTATTATTCAGATTCATTAATCGCGGATCTCCCTGATCTGCCGGATTCAGCTTATTAACATCCAAATTGAACATATTTGCTGTAGCCTTAATTCCAAAAGACAGTTTAAATGTTTCTGAAGTCTTAACAGTATAGGAAATATCTGCAGAGATTGCATTTTCATCTGTAGGTCCTATCCTGTCGTTTACAAATGATAATCCCATTCCTATATTAGTGCCGTTAATTGGCGTGTTGATAGAAACGGTATTGGTCACCGGAGCTCCGTCCAAACCAACCCATTGCGTTCTGTGAAGTCCGAAAACGCTTAGTACGCCTCGCGAACCTGCATAAGCAGGGTTGATATTGATGGTATTGTACATATACTGCGTGTATTGCGCATCTTGTTGTGCAAATGCGCTTGCACCTACAAGAATCCAGACGAAAAATATGATTATTTTTTTCATTGTTTAATTTGTTTATCCTGGGAACCCATTCCGATTCCCAGGAATTTAACTTTATCTGCTTAAGTATAAATAGCCGCTCTTTTCTCTTACAGTACCATCTTGTTTTTTGTATTTCAAGATGTAGAAATAAGTACCATCAGGTAATCCTTCTGATTTGTTTACTGTAACCCTTCCTTCAGAATATCCTCTAAAGGCTTTGTCATTGTTGTTATAGCCACTTGTTTCGTAAACTACAACACCCCAGCGGTTGAAAATTTCTACTTTGTTGTCTGGATAGCATCCTAATCCTCCTATGTATAAAAATTCGTTGCTGCCATCATTATTTGGAGTAACTACATTGAATACATTGATGGTACATCCGTCAATTTCAACAATCGTTGGATTGTTTCCTGCATTATCTGTATGGTCAGAAGCATCTGTAACTTCTACATCCAGCGGGCTGTTTCCTGTAACGAATGCCTGGTTCGACACACTTCCTGCATTGATATCGGCTTGTGTAATGGTATAGATAGCCGTAAATGTAGTGCTGTCACTTTCTCCAACAGCAAGAGTTATAGGGCCTCCACTTACAACAACTCCCGGTAGTGGATCTGTAACAGTCACATCGCTCAGGCTTACGTTTCCTGTATTGGTTACCGTAAAGTTATAAGTGATGGTTTCTCCTACTTCTGCGATTCCATTGTTATTGCTATCGTTGAAAGTTGCTGTCTTAATCAGCGCAATCGCCGGATTTTGCTCAATAATCGTAACTGTACAATCCGGACAGGTTGGTTCGTATAACGGATCGTTCGGGTCTAACGGAGATGGGTCCTGCGACTCCACATCAATTGGGTTTCCAGACGGATCTGTACCTTCTGCCAACGCCAGGTTATAAACTGCTCCTAATTCAATATCAGCTTGTGATATGGTGTAAGTTGCCGTGAACGTTGTTGAATCAGTAGCTTGTGGTGCTAAAGAAGCAATAGGTCCGCCTGAAACTGCAACTATAGGGTCGGTTACAGAAATATTCGTAATAGTTACGTTTCCTGTATTTCTAACCGTAAAGCTGTATTGGATAACATCTCCGGCATTTACGATTCCGTCATTGTTTGCATCCTGATAAACTCCTTCTTTGAATAATTCAAACTTAGGATTTTGAGGTAGCACAGTTACAGTTGGATCGTCATTTCCTGGCAATGCAGGGTCATTACTATCTGAGTCATCTGTAATTGGTGTTCCTACTACCGGAGTAGCAGTTACTAATGCCTGGTTGTTTACAACTCCTGCGTCAATATCAGCTTGTGTAAACGTATAGACTGCAGTAAATGTAGTCGAATCAGTAGCACCTGCAGCTAAAGTTGCAAGAGGTCCGCCATTTACAGTCACCAAAGGATCGGATACCGTAATGTTTGTCAATTCCATAGTTCCGGTATTGATTACCGTGAAATTATAAGTAATGGTTTCTCCTACCTGTGCAAATCCGTCACCGTTTGCATCATTGAAGGTTCCTTGCTTGATAATTTCAACACCTGGCACTTGAACCAAAATTGTTACTATAGCCGTATCGCAGTTGGTTGGGTTCAATATTTCACAAATGCTGTATTCTAACGTATATGTTCCGGCTGGTGTTCCAGGCGCAACAGTTATTGTTCCGTCAGGATTTAATGTCAACGGAGCATCTGCATTTACAGTTGTTAGAGTTACTTCTGATGGAATAACCGCTACACCATTCAGCGTATCGTTAGTAAATACGTTTCCGGCATTTACCATTCCTTCAGTTCCGTTTACAATCGTACCACTGAAATCATCATTTACGGCATCAATCGGGGCCGGATTAACAATTATTGTTACAGTAGCTGATTCACAATTTGTAGGATTTAATATCTCACATAATTGGTATATGATAGTATACGTTCCCGCAGGTGTCTGTGGGTCTACGCTCACTGTTCCAGTTGCCGGATCCAATTCCACACCCGGGTTAGTCGATGGAGTCGTTACCGTGATGGTTACCTGTGATGGGATAACAGGAACACCGTTTAGGGTATCGTTATCCAATACGTTCACTACATCAGGATTGCCCTCATATCCGTTAACCGGAGCCGGAGTATCATCTACTGCATCGATTGGTGCTTCTTCTACTACTATTGTTACGGTTGCAGAATCGCAGTTCGTCGGGTTCAAAATCTCGCACAGTTGGTATACGATAGTGTAGGTTCCAGCAGGTGTCTGTGGGTCTACGCTTACCGTTCCTGTTGCAGGATCCAATTCCACGCCCGGATTAGTCGACGGAGTCGTTACCGTGATGGTTACCTGTGATGGGATAACAGGAACACCGTTTAGGGTATCGTTATCCAATACGTTTACTACATCTGGATTTCCTTCATATCCGTTAACCGGAGCCGGGTTATCGTTAACCGCATCGATTGGTGCTTCTTCCACTACTATAGTTACAGTTGCAGAATCGCAGTTGGTCGGGTTCAAAATCTCGCATAATTGGTATACGAT
>NZ_MKVG01000012.1:68498-293194 GCF_001899155.1 Flavobacterium sp. 38-13 | reverse complement strand
AACGGCGCCTTACACCACAAGCCTCGATTCCAACAACCCGGCCGACTTTACCTCGGCACTGGCCTACTCCAACCTGAACGGAGGGCAGACCTACACCGTATACGTGAAAGATGCCAACGGTTGCGAGATTGCGCCCCAGACATTCACGATAAACAGAGGTGTAGATATCCGACCAACAGCAACGGTAGTACCAAACTGTACCAATAACGTACCAGGAAACACGGTTACCATTAACGTAAACCCTGCAGTAGCCTCACAGGTTCAGTACTCACTGGACGGAATCAACTATGTGGCTTCCAACACGTTTACTAATGTGGCTCCCGGAAGCCATACCGCTTACGTACAACACACCAATGGCTGTACCAAAACGGTTCCTTTTACCATCAATACGCTAATACCGGTTACGGCTAATGCCAATGTAACGGCCAACGTATTGTGCTTTGGCCAGTCAACAGGAAGCATACAGGTAACAGCCACAGGAGGAACGGGTGTATATCAATATGCGATTTCACCTGCTTATAATTACTCTTCTTCCAATACATTCATCAATCTTGCTGCCGGAACTTATTCCGTTAAAGTAAAAGACCAGAATGGCTGTGAAATCACGCTTACAAATATTACGGTAACCCAACCTGCGGCAGCGCTTACAGCAGTCGTAAACGGAACTCCTGAAACTTGTGACGGATTAGATGATGGTACTATAACAATTATACCTTCTGGAGGAACAGCACCTTATTATACAAGCCTTAACTCAAACAATCCTGCCAACTTTACGACTACACTGACTTACACCGGCTTGATTGGAGGAAGGCAGTATACAGTATTTGTAAAAGATGCCAATGGATGTCAGATTACTCCGGCAGTTTTCCGTGTAAACGATGGCTTAAATCTGCAACCTACTGCGGTCGTAACTACGAATTGCAACGGTAATACACCAGGAAATACGGTAACAGTTTCTGTAAATCCGGCGGTTGTAGATGGCGTACAGTATTCCTTGGATGGAGTTAATTATGTAAGCTCAAATGTATTCAACAACCTGCCGGTTGGTACGCATACTATTTATGTCAGACATACAAACGGCTGTACTAAAACGACAACGGTTAGGATAAATCCGGTGACACCAATTACAGCTAGCGCAACAGCTGTCAATGCAACATGTAACGGCTTGTCAAACGGACGAATCACTGTAACGGCTTCCGGAGGAACAGGACCATTGCAATATGGAATTTCTCCTGATTTCAACCTTACTTCAAGCAATGTATTCCAGAATCTTGCAGCAGGAAACTATATTGTTAGGGCTGTCGATTCTAAAGGATGTTACAAAGAGGTAACTATTGCCGTAACAGAACCTAATGCATTACAGGCAACCGTAGTAGATGTACTTCAGGAAATTTGCGTAGACGATGATAATGGAGCTATTGAAATTGCGGTCACCGGAGGAACAGCTCCTTATTCAACAAGTCTTTCAGAAAATGGTACTTATGTTCGAAATGAATTCTTATACGAGAATCTGAACGGAGGACAGACCTATACCATTTATGTAAAAGATTCAAGAGGCTGTACTACTTCTGTACAGGTAACCCTGGACGCTCCTGTTGATATTGATGCAAGAGAAAATATAGTTTACAACTGTAACGGAAATACAGTTACAATATCAGTAAGTCCGGGTGTAGCCAATAACGTAACCTACTCCTTAGATGGCGGCACACCCCAAACAGGAAATATATTTACAGACCTTACCAACGGACGCCATACGGTTGAAGTCCTTCATGCTTCTGCTTGTACAGATACGGTTTCATTCTTCATCAGCAATGCCGTACCTGTGACTGTTACTCTTGCAGAAACCGGACTTAACAAAATTACCGCAACCGCTTTCGGAGGAACAGGAAATTATACTTACACTTTCAACGGCTATGATAACGGAAGAAACAACGTATATGTTTTCTATCAATCCGGCACTTATGAAGTTATAGTAACCGACAGTAACGGATGTGAAGCACGGGCTACAATCAACGTAGTCTTTGTCGACATCACGATTCCAAACGTAACGACCCCTAATGAGGACGGTGACAATGACACCTGGTCGCCTGGCAATACGCAAAACTATCCTAACATTACCACAGACATTTTTGACAGGTATGGAAGGAAACTTGCAACATTGAGACAAGGACAATCATGGGACGGAAAATACAATGGTACCGAAATGCCTTCAGGAGATTACTGGTACATCATCAAACTTGGAAATCCGAATGATAACCGGGAATTTGTCGGAAACTTCACTATTTACAGATAAATGAGAAGAGCCGTTCCTATCGGAAATGGGTAGGAACGGTTTTAATTAAAGTGCCCCAAAAACAAGATATAAAATGAAAAAAATATACCACTTTCTGTTGATTTTCTTGACGATACATACAGTACATTCTCAAGAACTGTCGATACCAACCTTCACCCAATACCTGGCAGATAACCCATTTGTTATTTCGCCATCTTATGCAGGGATAGGTGACAATGTGAAAATCCGAATGAATGGCCTCACACAATGGGTCGGAATCAAGGATGCCCCGGATATGCAATCGTTAGCCGCAGATATGAGGATTTCAGACAACTCCGGAATCGGGCTGTTTCTTTACAATGACAAAAACGGAAATACACGGCAGTATGGAGGCAAGTTTTCTTTTGCCCATCACCTTATCCTGGATAAATATTACGACCAGTTCCTGTCTTTCGGGATTTCATACAACCTGAACCAGTTCCGACTTGAAATCGAAAATTTCAATGTCCCGGATATGGGTGTAAAAGACGACCGGGCTCTCATCAACCATAACTTTGATGTATCCGTATTGTATCGTATTCAGGATTTTTATTTCAGCTTCAACGCCAGCAATATTCTAAATAAAAACCTGGACAAGTTCAACATCAACGAACCTGGAAAACTCCGAAATTATCAGTTTTATACCGGTTATATTTTTAGAGAAAACCGAAATAGTGCTTTCGAAGTAGAGCCTTCAGCTTATGTACAATATTTTGAAAGTGACGGACGTTCCTCAACAGACCTGAATGTAAAGTTACGCTGGAAAGATAATAATGACGATTATTACTGGGCCGGATTAAGCTACCGCTTCCTGAACGACCAATTGATGGAACCCATTAACATCGGACCAATGGCAGGATTAAAAAAATCCAACTTTTATTTTGCTTATTCCTACCAGCTCACTACCAACGAGCTGATGGCATATAACAGCGGGACGCATATGATTACGCTTGGTCTTGATATTTTCCAGGGAGTCAGCAATTGTCCTTGTACTTTTTAAGGAATATATAACATCTTGAAGAACGCGGGTCAATTGACCCGCGTTTCTTTTTTAACTAATTTAGCTGTTCTCTTACCGCGCTTAACCGCCCTATTATCCTCTTATACTAGCCTTCAAAAACTAGCGCCACAAATAGTTTTTAGAATGGACATATTCACAAAAGAGAAGCGAAGCAAAATCATGCGCGCCATCAAAAGCAAGGATACCAAAGAAGAACGGCTTTTGGCGAAAGCGCTATGGCGTCGCGGACACCGATACAGAAAACATGACCGCACTGTTTTTGGAACCCCTGACCTTTCTTTTAAAAAATACAGAATTGCCATTTTTGTAGACGGCGAATTTTTCCATGGCAAAGATTGGGAAAGTATACAGCAACGACTCGACACCAATAAAGAATTCTGGCTTGCCAAAATTGAAAGAAACAGAAACCGTGACAAAA
Source organism: Flavobacterium sp. 38-13 (assembly GCF_001899155.1). Taxonomy (NCBI): domain Bacteria; kingdom Pseudomonadati; phylum Bacteroidota; class Flavobacteriia; order Flavobacteriales; family Flavobacteriaceae; genus Flavobacterium; species Flavobacterium sp. 38-13. Next base: position 289,444 of record NZ_MKVG01000012.1, on the reverse strand, counting down.
TCGTCAATGAATATCTCGCTTCAAAAGGATGGCTGGTACTTCGATTCTGGAGTAAAGACGTAAAACGAAAACTATACACCACCGTTAGGACTATCGAAAAAGAAATCGAAAATGTCCATAAAAAAATATACTTTCAGGACACTCCACACCAATAAAGACTTCGAGCAATTTCTTATCTTTAAAAAAAATTACACATGAAAAAAACAGTACTTCTCCTTTTTCTCATTGCTACAGCAACAGTCTATGGACAAAAGAAAAATGCAGACACGGTAGAAAAAGAAAAAATCACAAAACTTTTGGATGAATGGCATGCCGCTGCTGGTCGTGCTGACTTTAATGCCTATTTCGGAAAACTGACCGAAAACTCCATTTTTATAGGAACCGATGCCACCGAAAATTGGAATAAAAAAGAATTTGAGGCTTTTGCCAAACCTTATTTTGATAAAGGAAAAGCATGGGACTTTAAAGTTCTGGAAAGAAATATTTTTTTGAATAATGACGGAAAGCTGGCCTGGTTTGACGAACTTCTAGATACTCAAATGAAAATATGCAGAGGTTCAGGTGTTCTGGAAAAAATAAATGGCAAATGGATGATTCGACACTATGTCCTGTCTGCAACTGTGCCCAACGATGTTATAGATGAAGTCATCAAGGTTAAAACACCAATTGAAGACAAGCTGATTGAAACGCTAAAGAAGAAATAACGACAAATAAAAAAACCCGTTGAATTCAACGGGTTTTTTTTATTGCTTAAACATTTTCTGATAAATGTTCCAACATATCTTTTGTCATGCTTTCCAAATCAAATTCATGTTTCCAGCCCCAATCTTTTCTCGCATAAGAATCATCAATACTGGAAGGCCAGCTGTCGGCAATCTTTTGTCTGAAATCAGGTTCATACGAAATCGAAAAATCAAGGATATGCTTTTTTATTTCGGCTGCAATTTCTTTTGGTGTAAAACTGATTCCTGCCAGATTATAAGAAGAACGAATCTTAATGTTTTCTTTCGGCGCATCCATGATACTGATGGTAGCACGAATCGCATCATCCATATACATCATTGGCAATTCCGTATTTTCAGATAAAAAACATTCGTATTTTCCATCACTTAACGCCTTGTAATAAATATCAACAGCATAATCTGTTGTACCACCACCCGGAGGTGTTGACCAGCTGATTAATCCCGGATAACGGATGCTTCGAACATCTACTCCAAAAATGTTATGATAATATTCGCACCATCTTTCGCCAGACTGCTTGCTGATGCCATAAACGGTAGAAGGTTCCATAACCGTATATTGAGGTGTATTGTCTTTTGGAGTTGTAGGCCCAAAAACCGCAATACTCGACGGCCAGAATATCTTTTTAATTTTTCCGGCTTTTGCCAAATTCAAAACGTGAAAAAGAGAATTCATATTAAGGTCCCAGGCAAAAGCGGGATTTTTTTCTGCAGTGGCAGAAAGTAATGCAGCCATCAGATAAACATCTTCGATCTGGTATTTCTCAATTACGGTTTCTACCTGGTTAAAGTCCAAGGCATTGACCACTTCAAAGGGACCGGAATTTACAAACTCCGGACTTCCTTTTCGCACATCCGATGCGATTACGGCGTCCTTGCCATACTGGCTTCGAAGCTTTTTTGTCAATTCAGTTCCAATTTGGCCACAAGCCCCAATAATTAAGATTTTTGCATGCATCTCACTTGTTTTTTGTGGCACAAATATAACGATTTCGCAAAACAAATTTTGTTTAGCTTCGTTTGATTTCAGAGTCAAATCTAAAAGATTTGTGATTACTGTTTAGCAAAAATCAGGATTTCATAATTTAGCACACCTAATTACCTCATTCACTACCAATTATTCATTTGTGTAAAACTGAAATTTTAGTGAAGTTTTATGAATATGACCTGATAGGCGCTCTTTTTCTTATACAATTGTTTGCTAACTTTGCATTTCAAAATTATTCTGATGAAAATCTATTCCTATATCCTGTTGGTTCTGTTTTGCTTTTTGGTTTCCTGCAAAGATGACGAAGCAGCCAGACTGCAAGCCAATGCAAAAGACACCAAGAAAAACGAGCAAATTTTTGCCTCTATTGACAAAGCATGGAATTTTAATCCGCAGCCAATGAATCCTACGGTTGTAAATATGATTCAAAATTGGAGCGAATGGCGATTGTTTATGACAGAACTACAGCAAAAACCGAAAAGTTCCATTGGTGCTTTCCAGCAAAAAGCAAGAACCTTGTCTCAAAAAGCAATGAATCTGAACAATAATATACCGGCCGCTTTTGACAAACCTGAAATCAAGAGCCGTATAATGACACTAATTACCAAAGTACGTTCACTCGATTTGTTTATAAATCTAAACCAGATACAGGAGCAGAAAGTCATAAAGCTAATCCCGGAAATCAATGAAGAATTGGCTTCACTTCAATCCCAAATGGATGAAATTGTCAGAAAAAGTCAAATCCGTCTGGAAGAAGGTGAAGCAGAAATGCTTCGTTCATTGGCCAAAGATTCATTACAAAAACCACAATATGAACCTGGAAACCTTCCAAAACCAAGCAATTTTACACAACAAGGAGGCATTGTTCCAACCTTAAACCCAAAACAAAAAAGTCAATAATATAATTTGAAACCACATATTCTAAAAACATACGCCGGCAATCCAAAAGTCAGGCAGATTTCTGAAAGTCTTGCCGTCAGGGAAAACAAGATTCAGCTCAAGGGCCTTATTGGGTCCTCGCTTTCTTTTGTTGTGGCCTCATTGTTCGAAAAAAGCGAGCTTCCTTACCTTCTTATACTTCAGGATAAAGAAGAAGCCGCTTATTACCTTAATGACCTGGAGCAGCTCATTGGTGAAGAAGATGTACTTTTTTATCCGGGTTCCTATCGCCGTCCTTATCAGATTGAAGAAACGGACAACGCCAGCGTACTGCTTCGTGCTGAAGTACTGAACAGGATTAACTCCAGAAAAAAACCGGCTGTTATCGTGACCTATCCAGAAGCCCTTTTTGAAAAGGTCGTGACACGAAAAGAATTAGATAAAAACACCCTGAAAGTTGCCGTTGGCGACCAGATTTCTATAGACTTTATAAACGAAGTACTCTTTGAATATGAATTTAAGCGCGTCGACTTTATAACAGAACCGGGTGAATTCTCTGTCCGTGGAGGTATTCTCGACGTATTTTCGTTTTCGAATGAAAACCCTTTTCGTATCGAATTTTTTGGCAATGAAGTGGACAGCATAAGAACCTTTGATGTTGAAACCCAATTATCTATCGAAAAGCAGAAAAAAATCACGATTATTCCCAATGTAGAAAATAAATTTTTTCAGGAAAATCGCGAGAGCTTTTTAAATTACATCAATGAAAAAACAGTTCTTTTTATTCAAAATACAGAATTGCTTTTTTCAAAACTGGACCAACTCTACGGAAAAGCAAAAGAAATCTTTGGCTCCATGCAGTCAACAGTAAATCATATCGCCCCCGAAGAATTGTTCCTTAATCAGGAAGCATTTATTAAAAAAGCATTGGATTTTACCATTGCAGAAATAAGTCCGAGGGCTATTTTTAAAACCCAGAAAACTTTTGAATTCCACATACTTCCGCAGCCATCTTTCAACAAACAGTTTGATTTATTGCTGAATAATCTCAACGACAACCACTTCAACGGCTATAAAAACTTTATTTTCTGTTCGAATGAGCAGCAAACAAAACGTTTCCATGATATTTTCGAATCATTAGACGAAGCCAATAGCGAAAATATAAGGAAACAATACCACACCATCGTTTTTCCATTATACCAGGGATTCATCGATGAAGAAAATCAGACTGCCTGCTATACAGACCACCAGATTTTTGAGCGTTACCATAAATTCAGTATCAAAAACGGCTATTCCAAAAAGCAAACAATTACCCTTAAAGAACTGAATACACTTTCTGTAGGCGATTATGTAACACACATCGACCATGGAATTGGAAAATTTGGAGGTTTGCAGAAAATTCAGGTCGAAGGGAAAACACAGGAAGCCATCAAACTGGTTTATGCAGATAACGACATCGTATATGTAAGCATCCACTCCTTACACAAGATTTCGAAATTTAACGGAAAGGACGGAGCGCCACCAAAAATATACAAACTGGGTTCCAATGCATGGAAAGTTCTAAAGCAGAAAACCAAGGCAAGAGTCAAACATATTGCATTCAACCTTATCCAGTTATATGCAAAGCGGCGACTCGAAAAAGGATTTCAATTTGCACCCGACAGCTATCTGCAGGCAGAATTGGAGTCGTCATTTATATATGAAGACACTCCGGACCAGGTTAAAGCCACCCAGGAAGTCAAGGCCGATATGGAAAACGAGCGCCCAATGGACCGACTGGTTTGCGGTGACGTAGGCTTTGGAAAAACCGAAGTTGCTATCCGTGCGGCATTCAAGGCTGTAGACAATGGAAAACAGGTTGCCGTTTTGGTTCCGACTACGATTCTGGCTTTCCAACATTACAAGACTTTTTCGGAACGTTTAAAAGACATGCCTGTTTCTGTAGGATATCTGAACCGTTTCCGTACAGCAAAACAGAAAACTGAAACCTTAAAACAATTGGCTGAGGGCAAATTGGATATCATTATCGGTACACATCAACTTGTCAATAAAAATGTCGTATTCAAAGATTTGGGACTGCTAATCGTAGACGAAGAACAAAAATTTGGCGTTAACGTAAAAGACAAACTCAAAACAATAGGCACCAATATCGATACACTCACGCTAACAGCAACACCAATTCCAAGAACCTTACAGTTTTCGTTAATGGCCGCCCGTGATTTATCAGTCATCACAACGCCGCCGCCAAACCGTTATCCTATAGAAACACAGGTAGTACGATTTGGAGAAGAACTAATCCGTGACGCTATTTCTTATGAAATACAAAGAAACGGACAGGTTTTCTTTATCAATAACCGTATTGAAAACATTAAGGAAATTGCCGGAATGATTCAGCGTTTGGTTCCGGGCGCAAGAGTTGGCGTAGGTCACGGACAGATGGACGGAAAAAAACTGGAAGAACTGATGCTTGCCTTTATGAACGGAGAATTCGACGTTTTGGTTGCCACGACCATTATTGAAAGCGGACTTGATGTTCCAAATGCCAATACCATTTTCATCAACAATGCTAATAATTTTGGATTGTCAGACCTTCACCAGATGCGCGGACGCGTAGGACGAAGCAACAAAAAGGCTTTCTGTTATTTTATCACACCACCTTACTCTTCAATGACAGACGATGCCCGAAAGAGAATTCAGGCGCTGGAACAATTCAGCGAACTCGGAAGCGGATTCAACATTGCCATGAAAGATTTGGAAATCAGAGGTGCTGGAGATTTATTAGGCGGAGAACAAAGCGGTTTCATTAATGAAATTGGTTTTGAAACCTACCAAAAAATCATGAACGAGGCCATTGAAGAACTGAAAGAAAACGAGTTCAAGGATTTATATGAAGAGGACAAAGGCACTGAAAAAGAATATGTGAAAGAAATCCAAATTGATTCGGATTTCGAACTCTTATTCCCTGATGAATACATCAATAACGTTTCCGAAAGGCTCAACCTGTACAATGAACTAAGCAATGTGAAAAATGAAGAAGAACTGTTGGCTTACGAAAGAAAATTAATCGACAGATTCGGAACTTTGCCAAAACAGGCCGTTGCCTTGCTGAACAGCATCCGAATCAAATGGATTGCCACCCGTTTAGGAATAGAAAAACTGGTTCTGAAACAGGGCAAAATGGTAGCTTATTTTGTTTCAGACCAGCAGTCGGAATATTACACATCCAACCAGTTCCATAAAGTACTGCAATTTGTACAGCGCAATGGAAACCTCTGCAAGATGAAAGAAAAAGAAACCAAAAACGGTCTGCGCCTTCTGCTGACTTTTGAGAATGTCAAGTCAGTCCGGAAAGCTCTGGAGTTAATGGAAATGATTTAAAAAACAAAAGCCGTTTATTAAATTAAACGGCTTTTTGTTTATAGACTTTTCAGGTCCTTGATAACTTTGAAGGCAACATCTACTTCATCTTCGCTCACAAGAATCGTAAATTCATAAGATGTTGAAATTACTTCATTAACAATGATTCCTTCCCAGGCAAGACGCTGGAAAATGAAATAGTAAACGCCCGGTGTTGAAACGTTATCTTTTGGAAGTTTGACAGTAATAGATGCCAGATTTTCCCATTTGTGAAGCATTTTTTCGCCAACAAAATGTTTGTCAACCAAATGGCTTACACTTTCACTGACCACAATATTGGTTTCGCTTACACCTCTTGAAGACGTGTAAAAAATATCCGAATAAGTGTTGATTTCAGAAATCAGGCTGGCCTGTTTGTCTAAAATCTTGTCAGAAACGGCAAAAGTAAAATCAGTAAGTGATGAACGTACCGTAATTTCGCCGATGCCTTTCAAAACTTTTAAGATTTTATGGTTTAATCTAAAATCCAAATCTTCTGAAAGACGTTTCAGAGCCATAACAACGGCTCCTTGTTTTACCTCTTTTCCTAATTCTTGTTTTAAATCAGGAAGCATATTTCTGGACAATGATGTCAGATTTATGATTCCTTGAGACAAAGCGCTCAAGAGGAAAGGCTTTGTCTTGATGTAGTGCTCTACAACAGACGATATTGTTTTCATAATGGGTAAATTGGTGGTAATAGTTTTACAAACATACAATTTAAAAACAATTTGTTAAAACCATAACCGTTAAAAATGTAAAAAAGCATCAATCAGATGTTTAATTGTGACATTTTCCGCATTTTTATGAATTGAAATGATATCAAAGCGAACGTTGACATCTAAATTTTTAACAATAACGTACTCATTAACCGCTTTTACTAAAAGCTGTATTTTTTTAGGCTTTACAAATTCCTGTGGCAAACCGTATTCTAAACTGGACCGGGTCTTGACTTCAACAATGGCAAGTACATCCCCTTTTAAGGCTATAATATCGACTTCTGCTTTTTGGAAAACCCAATTGGTTTCTAAAATTTCATAACCTTCTTTCCGCAGATATTCTACAGCAAGCGCTTCTCCCTGTTTCCCAAGTTCATTATGGACCGCCATGACCTACCTATTCAAATTTCAAAACCGTTTCCTTGTCATTAACGTCTAATGTTACGGTTTTTCCTAAAATCAAAGCGCGGTTATCTTTAATATGGCCTGCCGGAAAATTATAAGCAATAGGTATTTTAAGGTCTTTTACAACATCTTCTATAATTTCAAGGGCGTCTTTTCCCCAGGGAATATCATTATCATTCATTGAAGTCATTCCACCAATGATGATACCCTTTAGGCCGTCAAGCGAACCATTTCTTTTCAGGTTCATCATCATCCTGTCAATATGATAGAGGTATTCATCCAAATCTTCCAGAAAAAGAATCTTTCCTTTCATATCAACCGCAGATTTAGAACCCTGAATACTATATAAAACTGAAAGATTTCCTCCTACCAGTTCGCCCTGCGCTTTTCCTTTTTTATTAAATGGATGGGCCGGAATATGATATTCCAACTTTTCACCAAACAATGCTTTTCGAAAAGATTCTATGGCTTCAGGAGTCGCCGTTTTGGCACTTATGGCCATAATCGCATGCAGCGTACCAATATCCATATTGTTGATATGGCTATGCAATACCGTGATATCGCTGAATCCTATAATCCATTTTGGTTTTTTCTTGAATTCCGTAAAATTAATCCTGTCGACAATCCTCACGGTTCCGTAACCCCCTTTTGCTGCCCAGATGGCTTTGATTGTTGGATTATCCAGCATTTCCTGAAAATCGGTTGCACGCTGCCAGTCTGCTCCCGCCAATTGATTCTGTTCCTTGCCAATCGTCTTTCCTATTACCACTTTGAGTCCCCAGCTTTCCAGCAATTTAATACCCGGTTCAATAGTGGCTAAATCAATTTTTCTGGCAGTAGCTAAAATCCCCACCGTATCTCCTTTTTTTAAATATTCTGGCATGATAAGTTTGTTTTGTGCATGAAAGGTTAAGAAATGTAATAATGTTAGAAGAGTAAAAAGTAACTTAAATCGATTTGGCCTTTGCATAATATCTTGTTTCTGTTAAACAAATAAACAAATAAACAGGATAATCTGCAAGTAAGACACCTTGAAACCTACCGCCCTATCCCTTAGATTTGTAACGCCATTTTAGGTATTTCAACGCCAATAGATTATTTTTGCATACTTATTAAAGAAAATCCATGATACAAGAACCAAAAAGATATACGATTACGGCTGCTTTGCCCTATACCAACGGACCTATACACATTGGCCACCTGGCAGGAGTATATGTTCCTTCGGACATCTATGCCCGTTTCCTGCGTCTGCAAGGTCGCGATGTTGCTTTTATTTGCGGAAGCGATGAACACGGAGTTGCTATTTCAATGAAAGCAAAAAAAGAAGGAATCACACCACAGGAAGTAATCGACAAATATCATACGCTAATCAAGAAATCTTTTGAAGATTTCGGAATTTCTTTTGACAACTATTCCAGAACATCGGCGAAAATCCACCATGATACAGCTTCTCAGTTTTTCAGGACTTTATATGACAAAGGCGATTTTATTGAAGAAGTAACAGAACAACTGTATGATGCCAAAGCCAATCAGTTTTTGGCAGACCGTTTTGTTATAGGAACCTGTCCGAAATGCGGCAACGAAGAAGCTTATGGTGACCAATGCGAAAGATGTGGTTCGTCGTTAAATGCTACAGATCTTATCAATCCAAAATCGACTATTACAGGAGAAACACCAATATTAAAATCGACAAAACACTGGTTCCTGCCTTTAGACCGGTATGATGCCTTTCTGAGAGAATGGATTTTAGTAGGACATAAAAACGACTGGAAACCTAACGTTTATGGCCAGGTTAAATCATGGCTGGAAGATGGATTAAAACCCCGTGCTGTTACCAGAGACTTAGACTGGGGAATTCCGGTTCCGGTTGAAGGTGCAGAAGGTAAGGTTTTGTATGTATGGTTTGATGCTCCTATTGGCTATATCTCTTCTATAAAAGAATGGGCACAGCGTGAAGGAAAAGACTGGGAACCGTATTGGAAATCTGATGACACGAAACTGGTACATTTTATTGGAAAAGACAATATCGTATTCCATTGCGTGATTTTCCCTGCCATGCTAAAAGCCGAAGGAAGCTATATACTTCCGGATAATGTTCCAGCAAACGAATTCCTGAATCTGGAAGGAAACAAACTTTCAACATCAAAAAACTGGGCTGTCTGGTTACATGAATACCTGGAAGATTTTCCTGAAAAACAAGATGTATTGCGTTATGCACTGACATCGAATGCTCCGGAAACAAAAGATAACGACTTTACCTGGAAAGATTTTCAGGCAAGAAACAATAATGAATTAGTTGCCATTTTTGGAAACTTCATCAATCGTGTTGTAGTCCTGACCAACAAATATTATGATGGAATCGTACCTCAGCCAAATGAGTTTTCAGAAATAGACGAGGCTACCTTGACAGAATTAAAAGCCTATCCGGCAGTAATTGCGAGTTCTGTGGAACGTTACCGTTTCAGAGAAGCATTAGGAGAACTGATGAATGTTGCCCGTCTTGGAAACAAATATCTGGCTGACGAAGAGCCCTGGAAAGTCATCAAAGACAATCCGGAAAGAGTAAAGACCCAAATGTATGTTGCCTTGCAGATTGCAGGCGCACTGAGTGTATTGGCAGAACCTTTCCTGCCTTTTACAGCCCAAAAACTGGCCCGAATTTTAAAGACAGAAAACAAGCTTTCATGGAATGACATTTCTGAAAATTCAGACCTGATTTCTGCAGGACATAAAATTGGTGAAGCCGAATTGCTTTTTGCAAAAATCGAAGACGAAGAAATACAAAAACAGGTAGATAAATTGGAAGCTACAAAAACAGCCAACAAGGCAGAAAACAAAAAAGCAGAACCTCAAAAAGACCTGATTCAATATGAGGATTTTGCAAAAATGGACCTGCGTGTCGGAACTATTCTTGAAGCAGAAAAAATGCCTAAGGCAAATAAACTTCTTGTCCTCAAAATAGACACGGGAATCGATATCAGAACTATTGTTTCGGGTATAGCAGAAAGCTTTACACCAGAAGAGATTATTGGAAAAAAAGTTACCGTTTTGGCCAATCTGGCTCCAAGAAATCTTCGTGGCGTTGAAAGTCAGGGAATGATTCTGATGACGACAAATCCGGAAGGAAAACTCGTTTTTGTAAATCCGGATGCTGAAGCCGGTAACGGAGAAACTATAAATTAATAAACTTCAACTCTTTTTTTCTACGACCCTGGCAGGGTTTAAACCCTGCCAGGGTCGTAGAAAAGGATTACTAAAAAATGAATATAAAAGTAATTGCTTTCGACGCAGACGATACCTTATTTGTAAACGAGCCTTATTTTCAGGAAACTGAAGAAAAGTTCTGCGCCTTGATGCAGGACTATCTATCCCATCAGGGATTATCCCAGGAATTGTTTCGGGTAGAAATCCAGAATCTTTCCTTATATGGTTATGGAATCAAAGGATATATCCTTTCCATGATTGAAGCTGCCATGAAAATTTCAAACAAGACCATCAGCGTTGATGTCATTGAAAAAATCATTGAATACGGCAAAGAATTGCTTCAAAAACCTATAGAACTCCTTGATGGTGTTGAAGAAACATTGGAAGCCCTGCATGGAAAATACAAACTGGTTGTTGCCACAAAAGGTGATTTGCTTGACCAACGTCGTAAATTGCATAATTCAGGACTGGGACATTATTTCCACCATATTGAAGTCATGTCAGACAAACAGGAAAAAGATTATCACGACCTGCTGAACCGATTGGAAATAAAACCCGAAGAATTTTTCATGATTGGAAATTCTCTGAAATCAGACGTGTTACCTGTATTAGGAATAGGAGGCCATGCCGTGCACATACCGTTCCATACGACCTGGGCACATGAAAAAATAGACCATAAAGTAGAACACAAGAATTTTAAGGCTTTAGACAAGATTACTGAGGTTCTGCCTATTTTGCTATAATTAAAATACAACAGCATCTGTGCTGGAAATATAATGAAAACCAAATTAGACCTAAACAACTGGCCAAGAAAAGAACACTTTGAATTCTTTAGCAAATTCGAGGAACCTTTTTTTGGTATAACTGCCACTATAGACTGTACTAAAGCATACGAAACCGCCAAGAAAAAAGGCACTTCTTTCTTTTTATACTACCTGCACAAAACATTGGCAGCGGTCAATGCCGTTGAGAATTTCCATTACAGAATTTCGGAAGGAGAAGTATACCGCTATGACAAAATTGATGCTTCACCTACTTTAACTAGAGATGACAATACCTTCGGTTTTTCATTGGTCGAATTTTTTCCTGATTATGAACTTTTTGAAGCTAAAGCCAAAGAAGAAATCGAAAGAGTCAGGAATACGCCGGGTCTGTTTACAAGAAGCTTCGAAGTAGACAACCTGATTCATTTTTCTGCTATTCCCTGGGTAGATTTCACTTCACTGTCACATGCGCGTAGTTTTTCATTTCCGGATAGCTGTCCTAAAATTTCTATCGGAAAGATGGTTGTGCAAGATAATGGGAAAAGAACCATGGCCGTTTCCGTCCACGTTCACCACGGATTAATGGACGGGTTGCATGTCGGGGAATTTTTCAATAAATTCCAGGAATTAATGGATTCTTAAACTGGTATTATTTTTGAGCAGAAAGAAACTAAAAAACAACAGCTTATGAAAAAAATATTCCTTTCGCTTTTTACTCTTTGCTGCGTCAATCTTTCTTTCGGCCAGACATTGCTTGCCTCGCATCCTTTGGAACTAAAAAAGGCAACAAGCTATCATCAGATAGTTAATGCCGTCAATGACCAAAATCAGGTTTTTGTATTTGCCTCAGATAAAGAAAAATTAAAAGTATTGAAATACAACAATGCCTTGTTTTTCAAAGACAGTCTATCTGTAAATCGTCCTGATAAAAACTATACCGCTATGGTAGGATTTAGTTTTGAAGATAATGGAAATCCTTACCTGTATTGGTCTTCTGATGATTATACGAAAATCCAGTCACACTATTTTGATTTCAACAACAGGACATCAGTAACAGCTTCCCACCAGCTTTCTCTCAAAAATGAAAGTATCATTTCCGTCTTTAGCGAAAACAATTCATTCTACATCCTGTCGTTGCCCCAAAAAGAAGATAAGCTGAAATTTTACTGCTTTAATAAAGGGCGGTTAGATGAAAAAATCATTGATTTTTCTTCTTACAAATTCATGGACGAAAAAGGAAAATCGTCGACTTTTTCCAGTCTAATCAAAGAGAATGGGATTGAGAAAATCGACACCCGTTCTTCAAATCCACTTTTCCAGAGTGTTCCCAAAATAAAATTTTATATTACCGGGAAACAAATGATGCTTACTATTGATTCATCAAGTAGGACACAGCTTTTTAACATCGACCTTACTACTTTTGCTGTAAATGAAAAAACAATTCCATCACTCACATTAAAGGGAAGTGGCGGCCAGTCCAACTCTTATTTCCACGACAATAAATTATACCAAATCAGGGCCAATGGAGAAGAATTGGCAATAGCTGCAGTTGATATAGCAACCGGAGAAGAGTTAAAAAAATATACTGCCGGTTCCAAAGATTCCATTTCGTTTAGAAATTCTCCTCTCTATTCCCAAACCGGAAACCAAAGCGGACAGCAATTAAAAAACACCAAAAAATTCTTCAATAAATTAAGCAATTCCTCTTTAGGAATTACCGTATATAAAACTCCTGCTTCCTTGATGGTGACAGCTGGCGGTATAAGAGACGTAAGTTCAGGTGGCGGAATCTTACTGGGAATAACAGCGGGTGTAGCGATGGCTATTTCCGGAAGCTATTATGTTCCAGAGGATATATTTGACAGCCAAAATATGCAAACTATTTATTTTGAAAGTCTTTTTGATGATAAATTTGAACATAAAAAAGGCCCGCAGCAAGGATTGGCTGTAGATTACATATCACAATTCCTGCACGAAAACAATGCTTCTCTTGTTTCCGTTTTCCCATATAAGGATTATTTTATCATGGGGTATTATGATTCTAAAAAGAAAGAATATGCAATGCGGAAATTTGAAGATTTTAATGAGTAATCCCGTTTGATGCTTCCCATTGCTTTTCATCCCATATACAAACATCCTCTGCCGGAAGGACATCGTTTTCCGATGTTGAAGTACGAACTGCTTCCGCAACAATTGCTCCATGAGGGAATTGTTTCCGAAAGCGATTTTTTCAAACCGGGAATCCCAGACCTGCAACACATTCTGGCAGTTCATGATAAAGCATATGTTGACGAGCTGGTTAATCTGACTTTAGACGCAAGGGCCGCACGTAAAATAGGATTTCCGCTTTCTGCCGAATTGGTTGAACGCGAACTCCGCATTGCGCAAGGCACAATACTGGGCTGTGAAAAGGCATTGCAATACGGCATAGCCTTTAACATAGCAGGAGGCACTCATCATGCCTACTCGAATCGTGGCGAGGCCTTTTGCCTGTTGAACGACCAGGCCATTGGCGCACAATACCTTCTTGACAAAAAACTAGCATCAAAAATTCTTATTATTGATTTGGATGTACACCAGGGCAACGGAACCGCGGAGATATTTCAGAACAATTCTAATGTTTTTACTTTTTCTGTCCATGGAAAATCGAATTATCCGTTCAAAAAGGAAACTTCTGACCTGGATATTGCACTACCGGATAAGACCGGAGATGAGGAATACCTTCGCATTATAAACGACACAGTTGCCAAATTAATCGACCGTGAAAAACCAGATTTCATCTTTTATCTTAGCGGAGTAGACATACTGGATTCTGATAAACTCGGAAAATTGGGCTGTTCAATAAACGGATGCAAAAAAAGAGATGAAATCGTATTATCACTTTGTCACAAGCTGGAAATCCCTGTCCAATGCAGTATGGGCGGAGGCTATTCCCCGGAAATAAAAACTATTATTGAAGCACATACAAATACCTATCGAACAGCTAAGAATATCTTTTCATAAAAAAACCATCTCAACATTGAGATGGTTTGGAGGGGAATTAATCTGGATGGCGCTTAAATGTTTTTGTTTTATGGTAAAATTCAACTGCACATTTGCGACATCTTAAAATTTCAAAAGAATTATTTACCCAACAATATAATCTCATTAACCACAATTTCTGAGATGTATTTTTTTTCGCCGTTTTTGTCATCATAACTCCGGTGGACTAACTTTCCCTCAATGGCTATCTGGTCACCTTTTGTGACATACTTTTCTATAATTTCGGCTGTTTTTCCCCAGGCTGCTACAGAATGCCATTGCGTATCTGTAACTTTTTCGCCTTTATCATTAGTATAAACTTCATTGGTAGCAATGGTAACGGAAGCCAGTTTTTTCCCACCGTCAAAATTCTTGATGTCCGGGTCCTTTCCGGTATGCCCTATAAGCTGTACTCTGTTTCTTAATGTGTTCATGGCGTTTCGTTTTAAAGTTTAAATTATTTCAAAATTAAATCAAACCGTACGTTTAACTAATATCACAAATATGTAACGTTTTGTTTAATTTATTCGGTAAGTATTCGTTTACTTTCGATTGTAAACGTTTGTAACCGCTTGTAAACCGAAAAAAATGCCGTAACTTTCGGAAAATGAATTTTTTTATGCAGGCAGAAATTAATAAAGTCGAATTACGAAACTTACAGATAGAAGATTATAAGCAGCTCAAGACTTCCATGTTGCATGCTTATGATGAATTTGACGAACCCTACTGGGAAGAAAAAGAAATAGAAAAATTGCTTTCGGTTTTTCCGGAAGGACAACTCGTCATTCTCGTTGATGACAAGGTAGTTGGCTCTGCTCTTTCCATTCTCGTGAATTACAAAAAAGCCAGTTCCAACCATACATACCAAAAAATCACAGGAAATTTTTCTTTCTCCACACATGACCCGGATGGAGAAGTATTGTATGGTATTGATGTCTTTATCGACCCTGAATACCGTGGCCTACGGTTAGGAAGGAGACTCTATGATGCCCGAAAAGAATTGTGCGAAACCTTAAACCTGAAATCGATAATATTTGCCGGAAGGATTCCGAAATATTCTCAATATTCGGAAGAAATGACCCCGAAAGAATATATTGACAAGGTAAGGTTGAGTGAATTGTATGACCCAGTACTTTCGTTTCAGTTAAGTAATGATTTCCACGTATTGAAAATCATGAAAAACTATCTTGAAGGCGATATCAGTTCTCAGGAGTATGCTGTACTGCTGGAATGGAACAATATCTATTACGAAAAAAGCCCTAAGCTTATCAATGTCAAAAAAAGCGTCATCAGGCTCGGACTCGTACAATGGCAGATGCGCCCTCTTGCTAATCTGGAAGCCCTTTTTGAACAGTCGGAATTTTTCATCGATGTTGTTTCGGGTTACAGTAGTGATTTTGTGTTGTTTCCAGAATTGTTCATTGCTCCTTTGATGGCTGATTATAATCATCTTTCTGAAGCCGATGCCATCAGGGAAATTTCCCATTTCTGCGAACCGATTCGCAAGAAATTCCAGGAATTTGCCATTTCATACAACATCAATATCATTACCGGCAGCATGCCTTACACAGAAGATGGAAATCTTTATAATGTAGGATTCTTATGCAAAAGGGACGGAACTTATGAAATGTATACTAAAATACATATCACTCCTAACGAAGTTCAATATTGGGGAATGAAAGGTGGGTCTGAAATCAGGACTTTTGATACAGACTGTGGTAAAATCGGCATCATGATTTGTTATGATGTTGAATTTCCTGAGTTATCACGATTAATGGCAGATGAAGGAATGGAAATTCTTTTTGTTCCTTTTCTTACCGACACTCAAAACGCTTATACCCGCGTAAAATTTTGCGCCCAGGCCAGAGCTATCGAAAATGAATGTTATGTGGCCATAGCCGGATGTGTAGGCAATCTTCCGAAGGTAAACAACATGGACATCCAATATGCACAGGCAGCCGTCTTCACTCCTTCTGATTTTGCCTTTCCTTCTAACGGAATCAAGGCTGAAGCTACTCCCAATACAGAAATGACACTCATTGCCGATGTCGACCTTGACTTGCTGAAAAAACTCCATGAACAGGGAAGTGTCAGAATATTAAAAGACAGGCGCGATGATTTATATAAAATAAAAAAGCTGAAATAGAAAAAAATTTCTGATGTTTGTGTAAGAAAAAGATGTAGTTAGCTTCCGTAAAAAGTTTTAACCATAAAAAGTTATAAGCTTTATGCCATTTAATTAATATTTACACCAAAAAAGAACAATATATGCCAAAATCATGTTTAGAATGTAAGGAGAGGATTACGGGTCGGGAAGACAAAAAATTCTGCGGTGATGGATGCAGGAACGCTTATAATAATAAAATAAATAAAGATTCAAATAATTTAATGCGGAACATTAACAACAAGTTACGCAAAAATTACAGAATTTTATCGGGGATAAATTCTGATGGCAAAATACAGGTTTCCAGGTCAAGATTGCTCACTAAAGGTTTTGACTTTGAATTTTATACCAGTACGCTGCCAACAGAAAATGGAAATACCTACTATTTCCTGTATGACCAGGCCTATTTGCCTATAGAGGATGATTCCTTTATAGTAGTAAAGAAAGAATATTTAACACCACCTAAATAATCTCAACGGAATGAAAAAAAGATATAGTTCCCTTATTTCTGCTTTACTTGTCGCAGGAATTATCTATGGGATTTTCTTTGCAATGATGCCCCAAAACATTGCCGAAGAAGAAGTCCCACTGACGGAATTTTCTACCAAAAGAGCTCTTGAACAAGTCGCCTCTATAGCAAAATCTCCACATTATGTTGGTTCAGAAAATCATAAAGCCGTTGCTTCCCTTCTCGAAAAAGAACTTCAAAAACTAGGACTCGAAACGGCAACCCAAGAAGGATATACGTTGACAGAATGGGGAAATCTGGCAAAATCAAAAAACATTCTTGCCCGGATAAAGGGTTCTAACAATTCCAAAGCACTGATGCTTTTGTCGCATTACGACAGCGCTCCACATTCTTCTTCTCTGGGTGCTGCTGACGATGCTTCCGGAATTGCTACCATACTGGAAAGTGTAAGGGCATTTCTTGCGAACAAAACAGCCAACAAAAACGACATTATCATTTTGTTTTCTGATGCGGAGGAACTGGGACTGAATGGAGCTGCTCTTTTTGTTACGGAGCATCCCTGGGCCAAAGATGTCGGGCTTGTCCTGAATCTCGAAGCAAGAGGAAGTGCCGGACCGTCTTATATGCTGATGGAAACCAACAAAGGAAATGCGGCCATGGTGAAAGAATTCACAAAAGCCAATCCGGGTTTTCCTGTTTCGAACTCTCTGATGTACAGCATTTACAAAATGCTTCCCAACGACACAGACCTGACAGTTTTCAGAGAAGAAGGAAAAATACAGGGATTTAATTTTGCTTTTATTGACGACCATTTCAATTATCATACCCAACAGGATGATATACAACATCTGAGTCCTACTACTTTAGCACACCAGGGTACCTACATCGTTCCTTTACTTAATTACTTTTCCAATACCGACCTGAGTGCTCTTAACAATAGCGAAGATTATGTTTATTTCAACACTCCTTTTTACTTTGTAAGTTATCCTTTTTCATGGAACTATATTCTGGTCACTATTGCCGGAGTCCTTTTTGTTTTCATTGTTTTTATCGGTATAGGTAAAAGAGCCTTATCTATTAAAGAAATCGGGCGCGGTTTTGCTCCGTTCTTTGCTTCTATTCTGATTTCGGGTGCGGCTGCTTTTCTGGGATGGAAAATCCTGAATGAATTTTATCCTCAATACAAAGATATTTTACACGGATTCACCTATAACGGCCATTATTACATAGGCTTTTTTGTATTTATCAGTTTGGCCATTAGTTTTGCTTTCTATAAAAAATACTATTTCGAAAACCAGACGATGAACTTTGCCATCGCACCTTTGTTCCTATGGCTTTTGATAAATAGTGTATTGGCGATTTATCTTCCTGGGGCAGGATTCTTTATAATTCCTGTTTTTTGTGCCCTTATCATGCTGGCTTATTATGTAATTACACAGAAAAAGAACTGGATACTCAACCTTATCCTCAGTATTCCGGCTTTTATAATTTTCATTCCGTTCATCACTACATTTCCAATCGGATTAGGACTAAAACTATTGGCCGGAAGTGCAGTATTAACCGTTTTGGTATTTACGCTTCTGCTTCCTTTTTTTGGCTATTATTCAAAAAAAGGTATCTGGGCCACGGCTATGCTTTTGATTGCAATTGGCTTTTTTATAAAAGCACACCTTGAGTCTGGCTATGAACCCGGAAAAGCAAAACCAAACAGCCTCCTGTATGTTTACGACGGTGATACCGGAAAAGCATTATGGGTGACCTATGACCAAAACCTTGACAGCTGGACTAAAGGATACTTAGGTGAAAAACCTTCTGATGCCAAACAATTGGAACCTTATAACCTGTTTAGTAAATACAATTCCAAATTTACCTATTCGAATTCTGCTCCTGCCAAAGAACTGGAAGAACCTACTATCCAATTCCTGCGTGATACTGTAATTGGAACCCAAAGGCATCTTAAAATAAAAATCAGTCCTAACCGTAAGGTAAACCGCTATGATATTTTTGCGCATGAAAACCTTACTTTCCATAACCTGAGAGCCAATGGGGTAAAACACATCAACCAGAAAGGTTCTGCTTTTAAGAGAAAAGGAAGAAAACTTTTGAGCTATTATGTAACAGATAATGAGCCTTTGGAATTGCAGTTCAGTATTGCTTCAAAAGCGGTGCTTGACATGGATTTGATGGAATCTTCTTTCGACCTGATGAGCAACAAAATGTTCAGCATTGCAAAGCGTGAAAACTGGATGATGCCAACACCTTTCGTACTAAATGATGCAGTAGTCATAAAGCAAAAGATAAAACCTAATTTCAGAAAGGAAATCGTCCCGGAACAACTATTAGATAGTTTAGAGCAGCAGCCAACAAATCTGGAAATCAATGCCAATGCAGCAAATTAGTATCTTAGGTTGCGGATGGCTTGGATTGCCTTTGGCTAAAGCTTTACTAGAGAAAGGATTTTCAGTAAACGGCTCTACAACTTCCGAAAACAAACTTAGTATTCTGGAAAATTCCGGAATAAAGCCTTTTTTAATTGCTGTAAGTTCTGAAGGAATTCAGGGAAACCTAAATGATTTTTTGAATGGTTCTGAAATTCTGATTATTGATATACCGCCAAAACTAAAAGGCGATACAAATGAAAATTTTGTAGCAAAAATTAAAAATCTGGTTTTAGAAATTGAGAAATCTTCCATCAAAAAAGTACTGTTTATAAGTTCAACATCGGTATATGCTGATACTGAAAATACTCCCGTTATCACAGAAGAAAATACTCCAAATCCGGATACCGAAAGTGGCAGGCAGCTTTTTGAATCTGAAAACCTCTTACTGAATAATCCTAAATTCAGTACTACCGTTTTGCGTTTTGGAGGATTAATAGGTGAAGACCGCCATCCTGTAAAATTTCTCTCAGGCAGAGAAAACATTGAAAATCCTGACGGACCTGTCAATCTTATTCATCAACAAGATTGCATCGGGATTATTGAAAAGATTATTGAAAAAGATATTTGGAACGAAACATTTAATGCTGCAGCACCCATTCATCCCGGGCGAAAAGAATATTATACTCAAAAAGCGGAAAGCCTTGGTTTGGAAGTACCGAGATTCAATGTTGAAAAAAAATCAGTTGGGAAGATAATAGACAGCAGTAAATCGGAAACTGTTTTGTATTATAAATTTGGTAGGATATGAGAAAGTACTTTGCTTTTCTAACTTTTGGGTTGGTCTTTTTTATTGTGAGTTGTAATGACAACCAGGTTCTGGAAAGAAAGGAAAAAGAAACATATATTATTTCAAAAAGAGATAGCATACAAAATTTATCTTTTAAACTCGAACATACTTATTATGCGAGCGCCAATTTTATTCTGGTCGATACCAATAAAGTTTTCTTCTATAAGGATTATTCAAGTTTTGCGCAATGTGCTCCTACTATAGACAATCGTCCTATATTCATTGATTTACATCCAAGAGACATAATACAATTACCCACATCAAGTATTGGAGAATTTATTGAGTTAAATTTTAGTAGAGAGGAAATGTTTAATTCTATTGCCATTGCTTCTTATACTGATACTATAAAATCACCTGTTTTAGAAAAAATGTTTTCTACTTTTGCGAAAAAAAGATTGCCTAAATTTCTTGTCCGGAGGACAACTTTGGAGGAAGAAATTGTGATTTACCATAAAACCCACAATTTGGCCTACCTACCCTATGACGTTGAGTGGGATACTACACGTATAAATTTCGAATCGAAAGAAGACATAAAAAACATATTAAAGAAAAGTCAGGAGAAATTCAATAAATAAAAAATCCCAAGCTCACACTTGGGATTTTATTATTACCAGATTTTAACTCTCTTTTCTGGTTCTACATACATTCCGTCTCCTTTTTTGATTCCGAATGCTTCATAGAATGCGTCCACATTTTGAAGTGGCACATAAGCCCTGTACATTCCCGGTGAGTGCGGGTCTGTTTTCACCTGATTCTTGATAGCTTCATCACGGGCTTTGGTTCTCCAGATGGTAGCCCAGGAAATAAAGAAACGCTGTTCCGGAGTATATCCGTCAATTAATGCCGGACGTCCATTTGCTTTTAAATACAATTGCAAACCATCATAAGCTGCATTTACACCACCTAAATCTCCGATATTTTCACCCAAGGTAAATTTACCGTCAACATAAATTCCTGGTAGCGGTTGCAAAGCACTGTATTGATCTGCCAAAGCGCCTCCCAATCCTGTAAACTGCTTCAAATCATCATCAGACCACCAGTTTACCAAATTTCCATCGGCATTATATCGGGATCCTGAATCGTCAAATCCGTGTGAAATCTCATGCCCTATAACTGCTCCAATCCCTCCATAATTAACCGCTTCATCCGCTTTATAATCATAGAATGGCGGCTGAAGGATCGCTGCCGGGAAAACGATTTCATTATATGAAGGGTTGTAATACGCGTTTACAGTCTGTGGCGACATAAACCATTCATCTTTATCAACTGGCTTGTTTAATTTTTCGATGTCTTCCTTGTAGTTCCAACGCGCTGCATTTTTAATGTTCTCAAAATAAGTTCCTCCTTTTTCAGGAGCAACGATTGTCAATGCAGAATAATCTTTCCATTTGTCCGGATATCCAATCTTGATTCTTGACTTGTGCAGTTTTTCAATGGCACTAGCTTTTGTCGCTTTTGTCATCCAAGGCAATCTGTTGATTCTGTTTTCAAAAGCCAGGAAAATGTTTTTAATCATCATTTCTGCCTTCGCTTTTGCTTCTGGCGGGAATTTTTCAGCAACATAGAGTTTTCCTAAAGCTTCACCAATCATTCCGTTTACTGTCTGCAATGCTCTCTCGTCGCGAGGTCTTTGCTTCACAGCTCCTGTCAGGGTTTTGCCATAGAATTCCCAGTTTGCCGTTTCAATTTCTGTTGAAAGCGTTCCGGCAGATTTGTTCAGCAACGTCCATTTCATATACTCTTTCCAATCATCAACTTTGTTTTGCTTGAAAATTTCTTCCAAAGCAGTCATGTATTTTGGCTGGGACACAATAACCGAATCCAATTTTGGAAGTCCGATTCCTGTCAAATAAGTATTCCAGTTAATGGAAGGAGTTAGTTTCTGCAAATCAGCAATAGCCATCGGATTGTATGTCTTTCTTCTGTCTCTTCTTTCTACCCTATCCAAGCGTGGCTTAGCCATAGCAATTTCTAACGCTACAATTTTCGCTGCATTTTTCTTTGCTTCGTCTGGTTTTTCGCCAAGATACTGCAACATTCTGGCAACGTGCTGTTCGTATTTTTCTCTTTTTTCTTTAGAATCGGCTTCATCGGAAACATAATAATCTCTGTCCGGAAGACCTAAGCTTCCTAAACCAACGGTTACCACATTTCTGTTACTGTTTTTAGCATCAGTACCTACTCCGGCTCCTGTAAACCCAACTCCGCCTACCGGCTCCATTTCAATCATCAGGGCTTGAAGGTCTTTTACATTTTTAACCGCATTGATTTTTGCCAGATACGGTTTCAGAGGAGCAATTCCCTGTTTGTTCCTTGTTACCGTGTCCATAATAGACCTGTAAAGATTTACAGCCTTGGCCTGGTCTGATTTAGGGTCCAGCTTTTTATCCGAGACCGCTTTCTTAAGGATAGCTAACGCATCTTCATCTGTTCTCTGGCGAAGTTCGTCAAAACTTCCCCAACGAGTCCTGTCGGCAGGAATCTCGGTTTCCTTAACCCATTTTCCGTTAACAAATTTAAAGAAGTCGTCATTGGGTCTTACTGACAAATCCATATATTGGATTTCAATACCAGGATGTGGTGATTTTTCCTGGGCATTCGCCGAAATTGCGGTCAAAATCATGGCCGTTACGGACAGCATACCCTTATTCGAAATTATTTTCATATAAAACTCTGTTTGTGTTGTCACAAATTTAAAAAGTAAACCAGTTGCATCAACTTATATAACTGTTAAAATAAAATCTGCATGATGCTTTCTTTTGTAATTTTGCAAAAATTTCTTCTGCATGCTTACCTTTTTTAAAAAATATAGAATTTTCTTTCTAGTCCTTTTCCTGCTATCCGCGACCATCATCACACTCTTCTATTTTGCACTAAAGCCAAAAAAGACGCTTAAGATATATAATCCTGCCGATGTCAATCCTGAAATGGTAGACACCACGGTACAGTATGTAAAAAAATACCATACCATTGATGATTTTTCGTTTACCAACCAAAACGGTAAAACAATAACCCAGAAAGACTATGAAGGAAAAATCTATGTAGCCGACTTTTTCTTTACGACCTGCCCGTCAATCTGCGTACCAATGGGTGAAAATATGGCATGGCTTCAGGCACAGATTAAGGACAATCCTAAAGTGATGCTGCTTTCCCATACCGTAATGCCAGACATTGACACGCCGGAAGTTTTAAAAGCTTATGCCGTTAAAAAAGGCGTAATTGACAGCAAATGGAATCTGGTTACGGGCGATAAAAAAGACATTTATTATATTGCCAGAAAATCATATCTCGCCGTAAAAACTACAGATTCCAGCGAATTATATGATATGGTACATACCGAAAATTTTGTGTTGGTAGATGCCAAAAGAAGAATCCGCGGATTTTATGACGGCACCAAACTCGAAGAAGTCAAAAGACTACTTGAAGACATTAATTATTTAAGTAATGAAAAATCAGAATAAAAAAAGAGAGGCATTAAGCCTCTCTTTTTCGTTTGTTCCGGGTTTATTGTTTTTCTTTCTTCTTTTTGCTATCATCAATAATGGCTCCGGTTCCGGCACCTACGGCTGCTCCGGCCAAACCACCAATAATAGCACCTTCACCTTTTTTCTTTGAAACGGCAGCTCCTGTAATGGCTCCGGCTCCGGCTCCAATCACAGCACCTTTTGCCGTATTGCTCCATCCTTTTTTCTTCTGCTCAGCAGTTACCGGAGCAGCTTTATTTGCTGAAGCCCGAGCAGCTTTTGCTTCGGCTGCAGCTACAACGGCATTCATGGAATCAATTGTTCTTTGTTTGGCCAATGCTTCTTCCTGTTCTTTCATCACCACTTTCATAGAATCTATCTCACGCTGTTGCTCCAGCATTGCATTTTCACTGGCCGTGTCTTTACATGCAGAGAAAACAATCACTATCAATGTGGCATAAATTAGCTTTTTCATGACTTTTATTTTTGATTATGGTATAAAAGTAAGCTTATAAAACTGAGTAATTTTATAGGATTGCACTATAATTTTATAAAACTTAAATGCGGAATTTTCTCTATAAAACCATTGTTTGAAATAAAAACCCTATGAAAACAGTAGAGTTATGCTGCTATTTTTTATTTAACAGGCCTACTTCAATAATAATTCCTATTTTTGCAATCTAAATTGAATCTAAATAAGGCTTGAAAACTTTAGCACAGCTCAAAATCGGTCAGAAGGCACAGATACTCGACGTTAATATCGATACGATTCCTTTAAAATTGCTTGAAATGGGATGTCTTCCCGGCAATTTTGTTGAGCTATTGCAGATTGCACCTCTTGGCGACCCGCTATATATTGATGTCAATGACAGTCATGTTGCCATTCGCAAAGAAACTGCCCTTGCTATAACTGTTGAAGTCGTGAATGAAACTCTATGAGTCATAAAAATCTTAAAGTAGCCCTTATAGGCAATCCTAATACCGGGAAAACTTCTGTCTTTAATCAGCTTACAGGATTGAAGCAACAGGTTGGTAATTATCCGGGAATAACCGTTGAAAAGAAAATCGGTTACAGCAAGCTGTCCGAAAATCTGAAAGCCACCATTCTTGACTTGCCCGGAACCTATAGTTTAAACGCCAGTTCTATTGATGAGAATGTGGTAATTGAACTATTGCTCAACAAAAACGACCCTAATTATCCGGATGTTGCGGTTGTAGTTACCGAAGTTGAAAATCTTAAACGAAACCTGCTTCTTTTTACACAGATTAAGGATTTGGAAATCCCGACAATCCTGGCTATCAACATGTCGGACAGAATGGATTATAAAGGCATCAGCCTGGACATTCCTTATCTTGAAGAGCAATTAAAAACCAAAATAGCTCTTATAAGCTCTCGCAAAAACATTGGTATTGACAATCTCAAACAGCTTATAGCCGATTATAAAACCTTATCAACAGAGCCTTGCCTGAATGCATCAAGCATTGATGTTGATTATTTTAACAGGCTCCGCCATGCTTTTCCGAAAGAATTGCTTTATAAATTATGGCTCGTCATTACACAGGACGTGAACTTTGGAGAACTGGAACGGAATGAGATTGCTGAAAAATCTTTTGCAAAATCCAATTCTGAGCTGAAAAAAATGCAGCAAAAAGAAACCATCAAAAGGTATCAGTTTATCAATGACGTTCTTAAAGTCGGATATAAGGTCGATTCATCAAAAGCAAAAGGATTGAGAGCAAAACTGGATAGAATCCTGATGCACAAAGTTTTTGGATATGTCATCTTTTTTGCCATTCTGATGCTGATTTTCCAATCGGTATTTTCATGGTCAAGTATTCCGATGGATTTTATCGATGAAACTTTTGCAAAACTGGCTAGCTTTTCAAAAGAACATCTTGCTCCGGGCTTACTAACCGACCTTATTTCCGAAGGAATCATACCCGGTATTGGCGGAGTAGTAATTTTCATACCGCAAATTGCCTTCCTGTTTCTTTTTATTTCTGTATTGGAAGAAAGCGGTTATATGAGCCGTGTGGTTTTCCTTATGGATAAAATCATGAGAAGATTTGGACTTAGCGGAAAAAGTGTTGTTCCATTGATTTCGGGAACGGCTTGTGCTATTCCGGCTATCATGGCATCGAGAAATATCGAAAACTGGAAAGAGCGATTGATAACCATCCTGATTACTCCTTTCACAACCTGTTCAGCAAGACTGCCTGTATATGCTATTCTGATTGCCCTGATTATTCCCGAAAAAAGAATCCTTGGTTTTTTAAACCTACAGGGGCTGACTTTAATGGCATTGTATCTTTTAGGTTTTTCCATGGCTATTTTTGCCGCCTATATCCTAAACAAAATATTAAAAATAAAATCCAAGTCGTATTTCGTTATTGAGATGCCCAATTACAGACTGCCTTTGTTTAAAAATGTGGCCATTAACGTAATCGAAAAAACAAAATCTTTTGTGGTTGGAGCAGGGAAAATCATCCTTGCCATTTCGATAATCCTTTGGTTCCTGGGTTCGCACGGTATGTCTCACGAATATGCTAATGCAGAAACTATTGTCAAAGAAAGAATACAAAAGCAGGGTTTAACGCGATTCAACCAAAATTACATCGACAATACACTTTCAGAGCATTATACAGCATTGCAGGACAGCGTTGCCAAAAACGTTTACAAGATTAACA
Source organism: Flavobacterium sp. 38-13 (assembly GCF_001899155.1). Taxonomy (NCBI): domain Bacteria; kingdom Pseudomonadati; phylum Bacteroidota; class Flavobacteriia; order Flavobacteriales; family Flavobacteriaceae; genus Flavobacterium; species Flavobacterium sp. 38-13. Next base: position 263,315 of record NZ_MKVG01000012.1, on the reverse strand, counting down.
GTCAGGACATCGCTGATTCTATAGCTGCCAAAAAAATAGAACTTTTTGAAAAAGTAGAAAATCAGGAAATTTCCAGTTTTAAGCTCGAAAAATCATTTATAGGAGTTTTAGGAAAAGGCATAGAACCTGTCATCAAACCATTAGGTTATGACTGGAAAATTGGCATCGCGGTTATTACTTCCTTTGCGGCAAGAGAAGTATTTATTGGTACGCTGGCTTCTATTTACAGCGTAGACAGTGAAGAAGAAGCAACCATAAAAAGCCGAATGGAAGCTGAAATCAATCCGGTTACAGGCGATAAGATTTTCAATTTTGCTACGGGAATATCGCTGTTACTTTTTTATGCTTTTGCGATGCAGTGTATCAGTACGCTGGCAATTACGAAGAAGGAAACCAACTCCTGGAAATGGCCTGTCATTCAGCTGGTTTTCATGAGTTCATTTGCCTACGGAGTTTCATTAATTGTTTATCAGATTTTGAAATAAGGTTTATCATTTTCTTGGCATAAGCCGAAGAATTTAATTTTTAACTTTGAGATATGAATATTCAGGAAATCATAGCATACCTACTTGTAGCAGGAGCTTTTGCTTTTCTTGTCAAGAAATTCTTTTGGAAAAAGAAAAAGGCAGGAAATTGCGGCAATGACGATTGCGGATGCCACTAAAGCAGCTTGACAAAAAGATTGCTTGCAATTTTATTGGAAATCGTAAGCTCTTTTCCATTCACTTTTATTCTCAAGGACAAATCAAAACTTTCTCTGGACAGAAACTCGATTTTTGAACCCAAAGCAATTTCCTGCTTGTCGAGGTATTTCAAAAATTCTGAAGAAGTGTCCTTTACACCAACACAAATCCCGGACTGGTTTTCTGACAATTCCGAAAGCAATTGCTTTTCGATTTTTATAATTCTTCCTTCCCTGTCCGGTATAGGGTCACCATGGGGGTCTTCTGTAGGATTGTCTAAAAAATCGTCGAGCTTATTGATGAGTTTTTCTGATTTGATATGTTCTAACTGTTCGGCAATATCATGCACCTCATCCCATGAAAAACTAAGCTTTTCTACCAGAAAAACTTCCCAAAGACGGTGTTTTCTAACAATCATTTTTGCAGCGAGCTTTCCATCCTGCGTTAATGAAACTCCCTGATATTTTTTATAATTAATCAGTCCTTTTTCAGCAAGCTTTTTCAGCATATCTGTAACTGACGATGCTTTCGTTTCCATTTTTTCAGCAATGGCATTTGTGCTTACTTCAGCATCTGAAGCTGTTGTAAGATGATAGATTGTTTTTAGGTAATTCTCTTCTGAAAAAGTCATTGCAAAATATTTTGAGTGTAAAGGTAGCCTACTTCTTGACAATAAATAACGGTATCGATATTTGATGGCGCAATTTATTAACCGTAGTTCCAAAAAGCAAATCCTTGAAACCGGTATGCCCGTGCGTTCCCATCACCAAAATATCAAAACTTCCTGTATTTACTATTGCCGGAATCACCTTGCCGGGTTTTCCAAAACCTAATTGGGTTTCAACCCTGAACCCTTTTTGAACAAGCATTTCCTTATATTCGTTCAGCAATTTTTCATCGATTGTGGTTTCATGGTCCTGTATGTTTTCGCCATACATCATGGCTCCAACAGTTTCTACTACGTGAATCAATGTATAATTTGCTTCTATTCCTCCCAATTCAAAAGCACTGTTTATGGCAACCTCATCTGCTTCCGAAAAATCAACAGAAATAGCAATATTCTTTTTCGTATACGTTGCCTTTTCTGAAAACTTAAGCGTGAGGTTGTGTGGTGAATGGTTGTAATTTTTCGCTTTTGACTTGGCGATAAACGGTTTGAAAACAATATATAAAAGCAGTACCAAAAATGCTATTGCCAAAGGAACAACTGTCAACCAAAGCACCAAAGGATTCTCTGCATTTTCAATCCATCCGGTAATTTCATCATAAACCAGTTTTGCATTGAGCGAAACAATGGTTGATGCGATAATCCAGGCCGCTATTTGGGTAATCCTGCCAATATGGAAACCTTTCATCTTTCGTTTGTCGCTTACAAAATGGATTAGCGGTATAATGGCAAATCCTAATTGGAGACTCAAAATTACCTGACTAAAAATCAGCAGTTTTCCCGTAACCTGCTCGCCATAAATCATGATGACAATAACAGCAGGCACAATGGCAATCAATCGTGTAATTATTCGGCGAACCCAAGGCTGTATTCTTAAGTTCAGATAACCTTCCATAACTATCTGCCCGGCCAATGTTCCTGTAATTGTTGAGCTTTGTCCGGCAGCGATTAAGGCAACTGCAAAAAGTATCGGTGCCCATTTTGTTCCTAAAAGTGGTTGCAGAAACTGGTGTGCATCCTGAATCTCTGCAACATGAAACATCCCGTTGCGGTAGAAGGTTGCCGCAGCCAGAATCAAAATAGCCGCATTGACCAGAAAAGCCAGATTCAGTGCTATGGTAGAATCAATCAGATTGTATTTTAAGGCCTGTTTGATGCCCTTATCAGTCCTATCAAACTTTCTTGTCTGCACCAGAGAAGAATGTAGGTATAAATTATGTGGCATTACAGTTGCACCAATAATACCGATGGCTATATACAATGCCGCTTCATTAGGTATGGATGGAATCAGTCCCAATACAACCTTATCAAGTTCCGGTTCTGCAAATACCATTTCAAACACAAAGGAGAATCCTATTATGGCTACCAGAGCAATGATAAAAGCTTCCATTTTCCGGATACCTTTATTAATAAGAAACAGCAAAAGAAAAGTATCGAGAACCGTAATCAACACACCTTCAATCAAAGGAATATCAAATAAAAGGTTAATCCCGATTGCCATTCCCAATACTTCTGCAAGGTCACAGGCCGCAATGGCAATCTCTGCTAAAAAATAAAGGATATAGTTAATGAAAGGCGAATAGGTTTCCCGCGATGCCTGTGCCAGATCACGCTGTGTCACAATTCCAAGTCGAGCGCTCAAACTTTGCAAAAGCAATGCCATAATATTACTCATCAGAAGTACCCATAAAAGCGTATAGCCAAACTGACTTCCTCCTGCTATATCAGTTGCCCAGTTCCCCGGGTCCATATATCCAACGCTAATCAAATAGGCCGGTCCCAAAAAAGCCAGCACTTTTCTAAAGGCCGATTTTTTATTTTGGGTAGCCACTGACCCGTGTACTTCTTCCAATGATTTACTCATACAAAACAATTATTGATACAAATATAATTATTTTATTTGCTTAGTAAAATATAATTTTTAGTTTTGTCTAAAAATTAATTACTAATTAATGAAAAATATAGCCCTACTATTTCTAATCTTTTCTTTCCAAAACTTTTATGCACAAGAGAAAGGTGCTATTTCCGGAAAAATAACTTCCGAAGGGATTGCAGTTACCGATGCTGATATCAAAATCTTAGGAACAAATTTTGGCACTTCATCAGACAGCTTAGGTAATTATAAAATCGATAATATTCCTGCCGGAAATTATAAGATTCAGATAGCTTATGTAGGTAGCAAAACACAGAGAAAAGCCATAACCATTAAAAAAAATGAAACCCTGGAATGGGATGCAGAATTGGAAAACGATAAAAATTCTTTGGAAGAAGTAGTTGTAAGCGGCACTTTAAAACCTGTCAGCCGTTTGGAAAGTCCCGTTCCCGTTGAAGTATACAAACCCTCATATTTCAAGAAAAATCCAACTGCCAATATTTTTGAAGCAATGCAGAACGTGAACGGAGTCCGTCCACAACTCAACTGCAATATCTGCAACACGGGCGATATTCACATTAACGGATTGGAAGGGCCTTATACATTGGTGTTAATTGACGGAATGCCAATCGTTAGCGGACTGTCTACCGTTTACGGGTTGTCCGGAATCCCAAATTCGCTATTGGAACGGATTGAAATCGTAAAAGGCCCGGCATCTTCTTTATACGGAAGCGAGGCCGTTGGAGGCTTAATCAATATTATCACCAAAAATCCGTCCAATGCTCCACGGTTTTCAATAGACGGTTTCAGCAATTCATGGGGCGAAGTCAACCTGGATGCCGGATTCAAAGGAAACATCGGCAAAAACTCTTCCGTTTTATTGGGAGTCAATTATTTCAATTACAGCAATCCGATAGACAACAATCATGATAATTTCACAGACGTTACACTACAGCATCGTATTTCAGTCTTTCAAAAATGGAATTTAGGAAGGAAAAGCAACAAATTGTTTTCACTGGCCGGGCGTTATTTTTATGAAGACCGTTGGGGTGGCGAAATGCAATGGGAGAAAAAATACCGTGGCGGAGACGAAGTCTATGGGGAAAGCATTTATACTAAAAGATATGAACTATTAGGAGCCTATGAACTGCCTATTGAAGAGAAAATGCTGTTTTCGTTTTCGTATACAGACCATGACCAGAATTCTGTATATGGAAATACGCCCTATATGGCCCAACAACGTATTGGTTTCGGACAGCTAACCTGGGACAAGAAAATTTCCAACCATGACCTGCTTTTTGGAACCGCTATCCGCTATCAGTTTTACAACGATAATACTCCGGCTACTTCCACTGCCGACAAAACCTGGATTCCGAGCATTTTTGCACAAGATGAAATCAGGTTCAACGATAAACACAGCATACTTCTTGGTGCACGATATGACTATAACAGTGACCACGGTTCTATTTTCACACCCCGTTTTGCTTATAAATTCAAAGCGACCGATAACGATATTATCCGCCTGAATGCCGGAACCGGATTCCGTGTAGTAAACCTGTTCACCGAAGAACATGCCGCCTTAACCGGTTCCAGAGAAGTTGTTATTGCAGAAGAGCTAAAACCGGAGAAATCGTATAATGCCAATATCAATTACCTGAAGAAAATCTATACAGAAAACGGAACCTATATTGGCCTGGAAACGGCAGCTTGGTATACGTATTTCACAAATTCCATCCTGCCTGATTATGATACAGACCCGAATAAAATCATATACAAAAATCTGGATGGTCATGCCGTGACAACAGGAGTTAGTGCTAACTTAGACATTGTTTTCCAAAACGGACTGAAATTTATTCTGGGAGCTACGTATATGGATGTTTCCAAAACCGAAAACGACATCAAGACAAGACAGATTCTGACTGAAAAGTTTTCGGGAACCTGGGCTATTTCATATCGCATTCCAAAATTGTTTCTCGACATTGACTATACGGGAAATGTCTACGGTCCAATGCGTTTGCCATTGCTTGGAGAACTCGACCCGAGAAAAGAATACTCGCCAACGTGGAGCATACAGAACATCCAGTTCACTTACAATAAAATAAAAGATGTCGAAATTTATATGGGCATCAAGAACCTATTAAACTGGACGCCAAACAAAGGAAATCCTTTTATTATTGCAAGAGCTAACGACCCTTTTGATAAGAATGTACAATATGACTCGCAGGGAAATGTCCTGCCAACGCCAGACAATCCATATGCGTTGACTTTTGACCCAAGTTATGTTTATGGCCCGAATCAAGGCATCCGAAGCTTTTTTGGAGTGCGATATACTTTGAAATAATTATGAAAAAGTGGTTTCTTATACTAGCATTGGTAACGGCAGTTCCAACTTTTGCCCAACTCAAAACGCACACTTTTGAAGAAGCAGAAAAATTAGCCGCTGCCACTTCCAAACCTTATGTCATTTTTATACATACGGATTGGTGCAAATTCTGCAAGATGATGGAAAACACGACTCTTAAAAACAAAGAACTTATAACAGCCCTGAACCAAAACTTTTATTTTATTTCTTTTGATGCGGAAAATAAAAAAGACATCTTTTTTAACGGGACTGTTTTTAAATTCAAGCCAAAGGGAAATAATTCCGGCGTTCATGAATTGGCTACGGCATTGGCAGAAAAAAATGGAAACACGATCTATCCGTCAATTGTTATCCTAAATTCCGATTATTCTATAGCCGCACAGCTCCAATCTTACATAAATGCAAAAGACCTGCTGCAGATGTTGCATAAAATCCGATAAAATATTCGCTATTTTTGGAATATGAAAAAGTACGACTACATTTTTGCCGGGGCGGGACTGTCCGCATTGATGACCGTCTACCAGATGATACTTTCCGGGAAATTCAAAGAAAAGAAAATCCTTCTTTTGGATGCCGATTCTAAAAAAAACAATGACCGCACCTGGTGCTTTTGGGAAAAACCAGATGGAGATTACGAACACCTTGTCTATAGAAAATGGAATACGGCCATTTTTTCGGATGCAAATTTCACGCGTGATTTAAATCTAAGCCCTTATCAGTACAAGATGATACAGGGAATGGATTTTTACCAACATGTCTTTGAAGCAATTTCAAAAGAACACAATATCGAATTCTTACAGCAAAAGATAATTCGTTTCAAAGAAGATAATGGCGGGGTTTTGGCAGAAACAGAAACAGAAAAATTCTACTGTGATAAACTTTTCAATAGTATTTTAAATCCACAGGAAATTATTAGGCAAAATAAATATCCCTACTTGCAACAGCATTTTATTGGATGGAAAATCAAGGCTAAAGAACCCGTTTTCAACCAAGAAAAAGCCACTTTCATGGATTTCTCAATAGCCCAAAAAGGAAATACGCGATTTATGTATGTATTGCCTTTTTCAAAAACCGAAGCTTTGATGGAATACACTTTATTTTCGAAAGAACTGCTTCCGGAAAATGAATACGAAAACGAAATTCAGGACTATTTCAAAAAATTAGGAATTACAAATTACGAATTGATTGAAAAAGAACAGGGCGCAATTCCAATGACTTGTTATCCTTTTTGGAAAAAAAACACTAAAAACCTTGTACACATTGGAAGTGCCGGAGGCTGGACAAAAGCCAGTACCGGCTATACTTTTAAAAATGCCACAAAAAAATCAAAAGAATTGGTTGCTTTTTTGGCAACTGGAAACGATTTTAGAAAATTCCATAAAAAAACAAGGTTTTGGTTTTATGATTTGTTGTTATTAGACATATTGGATAGAAAAAACTACCTCGGAAGCCAAATATTTTCTACCATGTTTCAAAAAGGAAATCCTGCCATTATTTTCAAATTTCTGGATGAAGAAACTTCATTCGTTGAAGACATACGCGTAATTTCCAGATGCCCAAAAACACCTTTTCTTCAGGCATTAGGCAAAAGAATTGGCATATAAACCCGACTATGAAACTATAACAAATCTTTATACTCTATTTTTTTACAACACTCCAAAACTTCGTAACTTTGTGCTTTTAAACTTTAAACTAACAAAAGTTATGTATCCAGAAGAAATGGTAAAACCAATGCGTGCTGAATTGGCTGACGCAGGTTTTGAAGAATTATATAGTGCCGGTGCAGTTGAAAACGCAATTGCAAAACCGGGCACCACTTTGGTTGTTGTAAATTCAGTTTGCGGATGCGCTGCAAGAAACGCACGTCCGGGAGCAAAAATGAGTTTGGATGGCAGCAAAAAACCAGACCATTTAGTAACTGTATTTGCAGGAGTTGATAAGGAAGCTGTAGATGCGGCACGTGGATTCATGTTCCCTTTCCCTCCTTCTTCTCCTAGTATGGCACTTTTCAAAGATGGTGAATTGGTTCACATGTTGGAGCGTCACCATATTGAAGGTCGTCCGGCAGAAATGATTGCTGAGAACCTAAAAGATGCTTACGCAGAATTCTGCTAAACAATTTTTAAAATTTTTTATACAAACCCTTTCAGTTTTTAAAAACTCTGAAAGGGTTCTGTTTTTAAAAGGATTTCCGAAACATGATAAATGTCATTTCCGATTCTTGGATAAAAGTCCTACTTTTGCACCAGATTTAAAAAATCGACATAATTCTCTCAACTTAAAACGTTTATAGCATGCAACTGTACAACACTTTAAGCGCAGAAGAAAGAGCGGCACTTATTGATGAGGCCGGCAAACAGCGACTCACGCTGTCATTCTATGCGTATGCCAAAATTGAAGACCCGAAAAAATTTCGCGACGATTTATTTATAGCCTGGAACGAGCTTGATGCACTTGGCCGAACTTATGTTGCCAAAGAAGGAATCAACGCCCAAATGTCTGTTCCTGCGGAAAATTTGGAAGCTTTTCGTGAAACATTAGAAAAATATGATTTCATGAAAGACATACGCCTGAATGTAGCTGTGGAGCAGGACGACCACTCTTTCCTGAAACTGACGGTTAAAGTACGTGATAAGATTGTAGCTGACGGATTAGATGATGATACTTTTGACGTAACCGATATTGGCGTACACCTAAAGGCCAAAGAATTCAATCAGATTTTGGAAGACCCAAATACGATTGTTGTTGATTTCAGAAATCACTACGAAAGCGAAATCGGCCATTTCAAAGGTGCCATAACGCCTGATGTAGAAACATTCCGCGAGTCATTACCCATAATCAACGAGCAATTAAAAGATTATAAAGAAGATAAAAATCTGGTGATGTACTGTACCGGAGGAATCCGTTGTGAAAAAGCTTCCGCCTATTTCAAACATCAGGGATTTAAGAACGTATTCCAGTTGGAAGGCGGTATTATCAATTATGCCAAACAAATCAAGGAAGAAAACCTGGAAAGCAAATTCATTGGGAAGAATTTTGTTTTTGACCACAGGTTGGGCGAACGCATTACCGATGATATCATTTCACAATGCCACCAATGCGGAAAACCGTGTGACAATCACACCAATTGCGAAAATGAAGGCTGCCACTTATTATTCATCCAATGTGATGAATGTAAGGCCATCATGGAAAACTGCTGTTCGACAGAATGCCAGGAAATCATCCATATGCCGTTGGTAGAACAGGTAAAACTGCGTCGCGGTGTGAAAAACGGAAACATGATTTTCAGAAAAGGAAAATCTGAAAAATTAAAATTCAAACATTCCGGAGAATTGTCTGACATGCCTTTGGCAAAAGCCGGCAACGATATTCCTGAAACTGTTAAACCAAAGGACATCCGACAAAAAATCAAGATAAAGAAAACTTTACTTGGAAAAGCGGAGCATTATTTTGTAAAAGCCGGAATCGGGCAATTTCTGATTGAAAAAGACGAATTAAAAATCAATGATAAAATTATTATTTCAGGTCCGTCAACAGGAAATCAGGAATTACAAATCTCTCAAATGTTTGTAAACGGCACAGAAGCAGCAGTTGCAAAGCCTGGAGATAAAGTAACCTTAGCTCTTCCTTTTAGAATTCGCCTTTCAGATAAATTATACAAGGTTCTGGACTAAAAATATTTCTACTCTATTTACGTTAAACCTATTCCGGGATTCCGGAATAGGTTTTGTTTTTTACTGAACGGCAACAAATTAAAGGCTTTGTATCATTAAAACTAAAAATGCTATCTTTACGCACAAAATCATTTTACGAATTTTAAGTTACGTTAATCGTGACATCTATATAAAATTATGGCTTGTACCAGTTGTTCAACGTCTGATGGCAGTGCGCCAAAAGGCTGTCAAAATAAAGGGACTTGCGGCACCGATAGCTGCAACAAATTAACCGTATTTGACTGGCTGTCAAATATGAGCCTTCCTAACGGCGAGGCTCCGTTTGACTGCGTAGAAGTACGTTTTAAAAATGGAAGGAAGGAATTTTACAGAAATCCTGAAAAACTTTCGCTTAGCATGGGAGATATTGTGGCAACGGAATCTTCTCCCGGACATGATGTTGGAATTGTAACCCTGACCGGAGAACTGGTAAAGATACAAATGAAGAAAAAGTCGGTTAACCCTGCGAGTAATGAGATTCTCAAAATTTACCGCAAGGCTACCCAAAAAGATATCGATATCTGGTCTGAAGCACGTGCCAAGGAAGAACCAATGAAAGTAAGGGCGCGCGAAATTGCGATTGCACTAAAACTGGAAATGAAAATTTCAGATATTGAGTTTCAGGGCGACGGTTCGAAAGCAACTTTTTACTATACCGCCAACGACCGTGTTGATTTCAGACAATTAATTAAAGACTTTGCCAGAGAATTCAACACCAGAATTGAAATGAAACAGGTTGGTTTCCGTCAGGAAGCTGCCCGTTTGGGAGGAATTGGTTCCTGCGGAAGAGAACTCTGCTGTTCCACCTGGCTGACTGATTTCAGAAGTGTCAACACCTCAGCAGCAAGATACCAGCAACTGTCATTAAACCCACAAAAATTGGCGGGACAATGCGGAAAATTAAAATGCTGTCTTAATTATGAGTTGGACACTTATATGGACGCATTGCAGCATTTTCCGGATTTTGACACCAAGTTAATAACAGAAAAAGGTGATGCCATTTGCCAGAAACAGGATATTTTTAAAGGCCTGATGTGGTTCGCATACACCAGTAATTTTGCAAACTGGCATGTCCTTAAAGTAGAACAGGTCAATGAAATTATTGCAGAAAATAAACAGAAAAGGAAAGTTTCTTCGTTAGAAGATTATGTGCTTGAAGTAACTCAGGAACCGGAAAAAGATTTCAACAATGCTGTTGGACAGGAAAGCTTAACCCGTTTTGACCAGCCAAAGAAAAAGAAAAGACCGAAAAAACGTAAGCAAGCGGCAACGGCAGATACCCCGGTTGTAGAAAAACCGGCTGCAAAAGAAAACAAAAATCCAAACGCAAACGCAAATCCGAATAAAAATAACAACAACCGGAATCACAATAAAAACAGACCACAAAAACCTGCAAACGAAAAGAAACCGGATAACAAAAACAACAATAACAACCGTCCAAAAAATGAGCCTAAAAAATAGCTTACTATTTGTTTTTGCAGCAATACTTTTGGTTTCCTGCGATAAGAAAAGGGTTTTCGACCAATATAAGTCGGTTGGAAAAGAATGGCACAAAGACAGTATTGCAACCTTTACTTATAACAACCAGGACACTACAAAGGCGTATAATTTGTTTATAAACCTGCGTTCTAACAATGACTATCCTTTCAACAATATTTTCCTTATTGTTGCTATGGAAGCGCCTGGCGGATTAACCAAAGTCGATACGCTCGAATACCAAATGGCGAACCCGGACGGAACCTTATTAGGCGAAGGCTTTTCTGATGTAAAAGAAAGTAAGCTTTATTTTAAAGAAAAATACAAATTCAAATCCTTAGGAGATTACAAGATTGGTATAATGCAGGCACTCCGCCAGACAGGAAAAGTAAATGGAGTAGAATCACTGGCAGGAATAACAGAAGTCGGCTTTAGAGTAGAAAAATTAGATTAGCAATTATGGCAACTAAAAAAAAGAACAATACACAACAGGTTAAGGATGTCGCCTATTACAATAGACTATTCTGGAAAATATTTCTTTATGGAACAGGAGGAGTAATTCTATTTTTCCTTTTTGCTTCATGGGGACTTTTTGGTTCAATGCCATCCTTTGAAGACCTTGAAAATCCGGAATCCAACCTGGCAACTGAAATCATTTCTTCCGATGGAGAAACTATTGGGAAATTTTATAACGAAAACAGAACAGCTATTAAATACTCAGACCTGCCAAAACATCTGGTTGATGCATTGGTGGCTACCGAAGACGAACGTTTTTATGAACATTCCGGAATCGATGCCAGAGGTACATTTAGAGCAATCGTCGGTTTTGGAAGCAGCGGTGGAGCAAGTACAATTACACAGCAATTGGCCAAACAGTTATTTCATGGTGAAAGGTCTAAAAATATAATTGTTGCTTTAACTCAAAAGGTTAAGGAATGGATAATTGCAACCCGTCTGGAAAGGCAATACACCAAAAGTGAGATAATCACAATGTATTTCAATGTTTATGACTTTAACAATTATGCCATTGGAATTCGTTCGGCAGCTAAAACCTACTTTTCAAAAGAGCCAAAAGATTTAACGGTTGACGAATCTGCTATGCTCGTTGGAATGTTTAAGAATTCATCCCTTTACAACCCTGTCAGAAATGAGAAAGGTGTAAAAAACAGAAGAAATGTGGTGCTTTCTCAAATGGTTAAAGCTAAAATTATAACCGAAGCCCAAAAAGAAAAATATAGTGCACTGCCTATTAAGCTGGATTTCCAACTACAGACACACAAAGAAGGAACCGCTACCTATTTTAGGGAGTATCTTAGGGATTTCATGAAAAATTGGGCAAAGAATAATCCTAAAAAAGATGGTAAAGAATATGACATTTACCGTGATGGTCTTAAAATCTACACTACTATCGATTCCAGAATGCAACTGTATGCTGAAGAAGCAGTGAGTGCACATTTGGCAAACCTTCAAAAAGAATTTTTCAAACAGGCGAAGGACAATAAAAATGCTCCATTCATCAGGTTATCAGAAGTTGAAACTGAAAAATTAATGATGCGTGCCAGAAAGAATTCTGAAAGATGGAGAATTATGAGTAATGAAGGCAAAAGTGAAGATGACATTTTGAAGTCCTTTAAGGTAAAAACAAAAATGAGAGTCTTTACCTGGAAAGGCGAGAAAGACACCATCATGACTCCAAACGATTCTATCAGATATTATAAGCATTTCCTTCAAACCGGAGTAATGGCAATGGAGCCGCAGACAGGCCATGTTAAAGTTTGGGTTGGAGGTATTAATTACAAGCATTTCCAATACGACCACGTAGGACAGGGAGCAAGACAGGTAGGTTCTACCTTTAAGCCTTTTGTTTATGCCGCAGCAATTGAACAGCAAGGTTATTCTCCATGTGATTCTATTATTGATGCACCTTATACTATTCCAAAAGGAAGACACAATGTAACAGAAACCTGGACACCGCGAAATTCTAACGGAACCTACAAAGGAATGGTAACGCTGAAATATGCCCTGGCCCAGTCTATCAATACTGTTTCAGCCAAATTGATTGACAAGGTAGGGCCGGATGCCGTAATTGACCTTGTTAAAAAACTGGGTGTCAAATCAAACATACCATCGCAGCCTTCTATTGCCTTAGGAGCCGTTGAAATTACCGTTGAGGACATGGTTGCCGCTTACAGTACTTTTGCCAACCAGGGCGTTTATATAAAGCCTCAGGTAATTACAAGAATCGAGGATAAAAACGGAGTCGTTTTATACGAAGCGGTACCGGAATCTCATGATGTATTAAACAAAGATATTGCTTATGCGGTTATTAAGCTTCTCGAAGGTGTTACTGAATCCGGTTCGGGCGGACGTTTAAGAACAGACGGTGGTGGTTTCGGATACGAAATGATGACCGGTTATCCGTATGTGCTCAGAAATCCAATTGCAGGAAAAACGGGAACAACTCAAAATCAATCTGACGGTTGGTTTGTGGGTATGGTTCCAAATCTGGCAACTGGTGTATGGGTTGGAAACGAAGACCGTTCTGCGCACTTCAAAAGTATTACCTATGGACAGGGAGCCGTTATGGCCTTACCAATCTGGGGATTATTTATGAAGAAGTGTTATGCCGATAAAGAACTTAAGGTTTCCAAAGAACCGTTTGAAAGACCGGCCAACCTATCCATAAAAGTGGATTGTTGGAAACCAGCCGTAAAAGACACCACAAATGTCGATATGGAAGAACAAAACACATCCGAATTTGATTTTTAATAGAAACGCCTTTTTTAAGGCGTTTTTTTATATATTTATCCTCCAAAACAAACATTCTTTATATGATTAATAAAAAAGTAGCATCTGTTTCTGATGCACTGAAAGATATTCAAAATGGGCAGACCATTATGCTTGGCGGTTTTGGCCTGTGCGGAATTCCGGAAAACAGTATTGCAGAATTAGTAAAACTTGAAGTGACAGATTTGACCTGTATTTCAAACAATGCCGGAGTTGATGATTTCGGATTGGGATTATTGCTTCAAAAACGCCAAATCAAAAAAATGATTTCCTCCTACGTAGGAGAAAATGCCGAGTTTGAGCGCCAGATGCTTTCAGGCGAACTGGAAGTTGAACTGACCCCACAAGGAACGTTGGCTGAAAAATGCCGTGCAGCACAAGCCGGAATTCCTGCTTTTTTCACACCCGCAGGTTATGGAACAGAAGTCGCAGAAGGTAAGGAAGCTCGTGAATTCAACGGCAAAATGCATATCATGGAAGAAGCTTTCAAAGCTGATTTCTCTATTGTAAAAGCATGGAAAGGAGACGAAGCCGGTAATCTCATCTTTAAAGGAACTGCCAGAAATTTTAATGCCTGTATGGCTGGTGCCGCTAAAATCACCATTGCGGAAGTGGAAGAATTGGTTCCGGCCGGAGTATTGGACCCGAACCAGATTCACATTCCGGGAATCATGGTACAGCGCATTTTCCAGGGCGAAAAATTTGAGAAGAGAATTGAACAACGAACTGTCAGACAAAAAAACTAATTATGGCACTTACTAAAGAAGATATTGCAAAACGAATCGCCAAAGAAGTAAAAGATAAATATTTTGTTAACCTTGGAATTGGTATCCCAACTTTGGTTGCCAATTATGTGCGTGAAGATATTTCAGTAGAATTCCAAAGTGAAAATGGTGTATTAGGCATGGGACCTTTCCCTTTTGAAGGTGAAGAAGACGCTGATATTATCAATGCCGGAAAACAGACTATCACTACACTTCCCGGAGCCAGTTTTTTTGATTCCGCTTTCAGCTTCGGAATGATTCGCAGCCAGAAAGTAGACCTTACCATTCTTGGAGCTATGGAAGTAGCAGAAAACGGAGATATCGCCAACTGGAAAATCCCGGGAAAGATGGTAAAAGGAATGGGAGGTGCTATGGATTTGGTGGCTTCTGCTGAAAACATTATCGTGGCAATGATGCACGTGAATAAAGCAGGTGAATCTAAAATCTTAAAAAGATGTACATTGCCTTTGACAGGTGTTGGATGTGTGAAAAAAGTAGTAACAGAATTGGCTGTTTTGGAAGTAACTCCTAAAGGCTTTAAACTTTTAGAGCGTGCCCCTGGAGTTACTGTAGAACATATTATTGCCTCAACAGAAGCTGATTTAATTGTTGAAGGCGATATTAAAGAAATGGTTATTGATTAATAATAAACATTGATTGTTTTTATATTATTTTCCAATATTTCATTTTCAATCAGCGTCACTATACAATTACTGTATTTATAACTGATTCTTTCAATCAATTTATTCAAATCATCATTATTTATTAATTCGCACAATTTTTTCAAATTGTGCGGATTAAAATGTAATAATCTATAGTTGTCTGCTCCTTCAAAAGAAACATAGAGCATATAACACTGATTGATCATTTCCATTATCAAAGGCGAGAAAGTAGCCTCTAATCTCTTTGATATTACCGCATTTTTCAATTCGTACTCATAAAAATGCGGATACACCTTCATTTTAGTTTTTCCATTAAAATAAAAATCGAATCCAATTAATAGCTCATTCTTATTAAAAAGATTTGCCATATTGTCTGTATAACCAAATACGTCAAGTGCGCTATTAAAAAACCTGTAATTACTATTTTCTATGGCTACCCAGAATTTTGCCCTTGAAGCGGCCTCATCATCTCTTAAATCAATACCCAAACCTAATGCCTTAACCTTAGACAAGTCCAAATCTTCAAACGACACCTTATCTAATAATTCATAATTTAGTTTGGCACCATTGTCTTTCAGGGAATTTAAAAAATCAAAGGATTTTTTAATGTTGTAGGCATGCTCGTGGTCCTTAAACAATAAAGCAAATCTGGAGCCTGAAATTACACCATTTATTATCTTACAAGAACATTCAAGAAAATACTGTTCAGAATTTTCGATTAAATTCTTGAAGGCATTAAGAGAAGTACTTTCTGCAATATTAAAATCTTTAATATGCGTTTCGAACTTCAATAATTGCTTTTCTTTTAAATGTACCGGAAAACTATTCATCTTTATCTATTTACTGTTTTATGATGTAATTCTAATCAAATTACTGTTTATCAATTCGTTTAATGCAAATGCCATATAGGATTCGTCGTGGTTATTTAATCCCAATCTGTTATTAAGCATATGGAGATAACTTACATATATTCTGGCTTTGGCATCAGACTGGTTGTTCTCAAATATATTGCTTTCAGAATCAAAAACAATTTCTCCGTTTGAGAATATGCGGTCAAGCTCGCCATCTGTCTTTACTAGAGATTCATGAAACAGCTTCACCCATTCCGGCTCAATTTCATCTTCCGCCAATATTGTTTTGACCAGGCCAACGCTTCTTTCAATAATCTCTTTCTGTCTGGCATAAAGATTTGAAAAGATTGTGTCGATATCATTTGTTTTTGCAATTTCCATTGCTCTTCTTTTCCAGTGATTGTTATTCATGATATGCATCATTTTCTTAATGGCATCGTCTGTTAACTCAACAGCATTAAAAAAAATGGTGTATAGCTGAATTGCTTTAGCCTGCGCTATTCCTATATCCCAGGAATCCTGATTGTCTATCAGGCTTAAAACAGCCTTTGATGATTCAAAAAAATGATGTTCTGCTTCAAGAATGGCTTTTTCACCTCCGTAACGATAGATTTCCGGAATATATTCATGATACGAAAAAGTATTATTAGGCCTAAAATCAGCATGGTCAAACTGTCTTGTAGAAGCATTTTCCTTGAGAAATTTTGAGAAAAAACGATTGGTCTTTTCTTCTATCTGAGCTTTATCATTTTCTGACACATACATCCTTAATCGGATATGTGAACCTTCCTGATTGTATCTTATAAAGAAATACTTTTCAATACTTTCCGTTTCACATATATGATTGACAAACGGAATAAGTCCTTCTTTTAAAAGGAAGTTTAAGTCCTGATAAAAGATATAGAGTGAAATCCAGATTTTGTTGTTATCAGACATAGGCTTCTCCATTATACCATTGAATAACAAACTCTCTTATTTTGTAATCTTCTTTAACGCCAACCTGTTCCTTATCAGGCAAACATTCCGATAATTCAATACTCTTATTGTTTGCAAATACTTTAGCAAGGAAGTTATAAAAAATAGGGTTTTGAAAATCTACAAATTGAGGCTTATAATCATCCTTCCTGTATTCTTCTTCTTTCGATTTTAAAAAGTTAATTGTCAAAAAAGCCCGCTTCGGTAAATTATTCTCTTCAATCCAGTTATTAATCGTAATAAAATTTACAGCATCACTTTCTAACCTGTCCAATTTAGGAAAATTCAAGTGGTTTATTATCCAGAATTTCCTTTGCAGGACGATTGACTCTCCAAAAGTTATTCTTGGATACATTTTTATGTTTCCGTCCTGTTCCTCATTATAGTAGAGATTGTTTATCTGATTTATAACAGAAAAATAATGCGGTGTTATCCTGTCTGAAAAATTTAATAATAAGGAATATAATTTGGACCTTCCTTTTGTACCCTGAAGGCAGGAGTCCTGAATCACAATCTCATTGCCATTCATAGTATCATAAAGCACCAAAGATTGATCAACATATTTCACCTTCAGAAACTTGACATTTATCGGATTTTTTACGCCATGACTTTTGTTTCCGCCTGGCATAAAACATTCATAATCAAACACCGGTTCATGTAAATTGGCATTAAACAGGGACGAGTCTGTAACTTCAGAATATATTACATTCACGTCACCATTAGACTTATGCAATTTCCTGTTTAGATTGATCTGACTTTCTAAAACCTCATCATTAAACATATATAAAAACCTGTTGATAGGCCTTCCGTAACCCCAGCTAAGTGCGTTGACAACTATTCCATCTGTATCATTTTCACTAAAATTCTGGAAAACGGCACAAGAAGAATAATTATGCTTTGTGTTCCTTACATAGTTCTCTTTGAAATCAAAAAATACGGTATGCAATTCTGAATTATAATTGATATCAAAATTTTCTAATTCGATATTTAAAAAAGGAGCCGTTGGAGAATCGTCTTTATTCTCTTTTAGATATTTGTAATAATCTTCATAGAGTTTCAATAAGGAGATATCGCCTTCAGCAGAATAATTATCAATAAAAAAATTAGTAAGAGGTTCTTTCTTTGCCTGCGAATAATTAAGGCTGACATCAAATAGTTTGGTTAGCTTTTCAAGATTGGCTGCTAATACAGGCCTGTCCAGACTAACTTGACTGTCGATTCGTGTATCTTCAAAAAAGACATTATTTTTTATGTTGGATATGGCTTTTTTGATTTCCTCATCATCCTCCGGATTACCTTCCAATTGATTTGATTTTTGGTAAAAATCAGCAATTATAGTATTAGCCTCAACCAGTAATCTAGAACGCTCTTCACTGTTTAAAAAGTTAAGGGAAAAAGCTTCTTTAATGGCTATAAGGTTCTGTAAAAAGGTATAGATTGTTTCTTTTTCTTCTGAATCTTCAATTTTCTCCAATATCGAAACAACCTTTTCCGGCCAGAGAAAATCGACTCCGTAAACCTCTAAGTTAAGTTCGATAAAGCCGGACATCAATAATTCGTATAAATATTTCGAAATCTCTTCTTCCGGTGCAGAAATTTGGTTCATACAATATTCAACCAGCTCACCAAATGTGATTTGTTCATTCTCTTCAACAAATGATTTTATCAGCCGGATGACCGGATTCACCTGAATATAGTTGAAAAACTCATAATTGTTTTTATTGATAAATAAACGATACGAATTTTTCTCCTCATCAACCTGGATAGTACTGTTGAGTATAATTTTTAAATTATAGTAAATCTTCTTATGGGTTAAGAAAAACTTTCTTACTTCATGAAAAAACTTACTGTTTATCCTCATAAAGCTAATAATTTCCCTCTCGGAATCAGCGATTAGCTCTTTTTCTGTCATTTCAGTATCACACAGCATTATACTGGCAAATGAACTAAAAGGGGTTGGCTTGAAAATACTTCTCATAGCGTATTTAAGCAATCCTACCTCTATCTGTTTGGATTTTTTATTGGATTCTGTATAATCCCATTTTACAGAAGAATTGAACAGGTCATAGCTCGAAAAAAGCAGAGCATTGGAAAATATCTCATCTGTAGCTATTTCCTTAAGATGGCTTTTTTTGGTTGTATATAATTCAGAATAATAATTTTGAAACTCCTGAATTAACGTTGCATAAAGTCCCTGAAGCCTGAGATAACCGAATATTTCTTCTCTCAAAGAATCATATTCTGATTCTAATTTATGAATATCCTTTTCCTTAATTTTTTTATCGCCTTCAATGCTTCTTAGTATGTTTATTAAAACATTCGTTTGATTTATGGATTTAGATTTTCCAATAAAATCTTCTAAAATCAATTTTATGCCTGCCTTTTTATCTAAGATGTCTTTTTTTGATAGGTATATTTTTTCTAAGAGATTATTGCTCTGTTTTTCCGGCAATAATAAATTATGATTGACTGGAATATTGCATTGCCTCGCAATTCCATATTTATAGATTTCCATTATTAAAAAAGTTTTTTACCGTCTTTAAAAAGACACGTGAAAAGCGATTGCTCTTTTATTATGACTTTAGCGGTTAAATGGTCATTAGATTTAAAAGCCTTAAAATCTTTTTCATCACCGGACGAATCCATTTTAAAGTTTATATCTAATATATAGTTAGTTTTAGGATCTTTCTCTTTTTGAATGTTTGCGACGATGGCTTTATACAGCTTATTTTCATTCTCAAATTTGAGAGTTACTTCCTGTCCCTGCTTGATTTCGTCTTGATTTGAAATATGTATTATTCCTCTGCCCTGGAATTCATAATTTAGATTCTCATCTGAAATTTTTTCCTTAAAGGCCTTATCTTTTTGAGGCATTACAAAATAAAGCGGATCATTTTTATCAATGATCGCAAAATTTTCTACTCTCTTGTTTTGGGGGATTTTGATAACGAATGACAACAATACCAATAAACATAAAAAAGCAAAAATCCCATTCCGAATTATCCATGAAGACCTATAATTTATAAGTTCATTTATTTCTTCGCAATGCAAATTTTCGTTATTGCTTTCATTACTGTTCATAGGGTATTGAAAATTAATTGTTCTCAAATTGAATACCGCCCATATTTATAAGCTGTCTTACCAGTTGTAATTTAGAATCATCGTCTAAAATACAATCAATGGCACTTAATTGTTTTGGCTCTGTTAAAGAAAATACTTCTTGTATAAATTCTTTACAAGGAGCCGGTAGGGTTAATTGAATTTTAGAATTGTGCACACTAATGGCACCATTTTCTTTATCGATAACATTAAATTTCTCCATCTTACTTGGATAGATAAAAGAAGAAGAATTAAATGAATCTAACGAATAAATTTGCTTAAAGAAGCCCAGGTTTGCCGGTCTTACATGCTCTTCAAAATTATTCAGCTTTTTAAAATCAGATTTTATATTTACTATCAGATTTGAAATCAAATCTGCTATTTCAGAGATATCTTCAGAGTTTAGGCTGTCAAAATCTGAATTATACAACTTTGGATATTTCCTTAATATTTTATGGAACTGGGTACTTTCTGAGATGTATTCGCTAATGATCTCACCCCAGGATTTGCCAAAAAGCCCTAGTGTAATATGGATGGAAGAATCGTCATCACAATTGGCATCATGAACCATCCCTCTGGGAATATAAAGCATATCTCCTTCCTCAAGCAAAAACTCATCCAGTACATTACCAGTATCGGAAAAATTATTATCAAATTTCATTTCACCATTAGGCAGTTCCTCAAATACATCATAAATCCTCCATTTTTTCGTACCGCTTATTTGCAGAACAAAAACATCATGCGTATCATAATGCGCAGGAAAGCCTTGAGAATCTTTTGGGGTTATGTAAATATTGGTTCCCGTCCTGTGTCCTAATGCTTTTGTTACGTCATTAGTAAGATTTCTTAATGACAATATTTTATTTTGGATATCAGACAAAACCAGAGTATATCCCTCCTGATAACATTTTACAAACTGAGATGAATCAATAACATATCCTCCGTTGACATTTGTACAGTATTTCGCCGGATCTAATTTTCCTTTGGAATGACTTACCGCTTTAAATGTTGGGTAGTAGTTTGATGAAGAGAAAATTAATTGATCTAAGGAATCAACATTCAGGACATCTTTAAAATAGTCTTTATCATTTCTCTTTATTAAAAGGTATTGTTTTTCAAAATATTTAGAAAAAAAGTCTTCTACCGATAATGGATGGATAATTTGATGTAGCATCTGATATTTTTTATAAGGCCATAATTTTTTTAAAATTATGGCCTTTTTGTGATTCAAATTAAAGTCTTGGTCTTGGATCTAATGTTTTTACACCACATTCTCTACCGCATGTCTCACATTCTGATTGTTGAGATACATCTGTTGAGTCACAAAGCCAACCTGAGCAATCAAGTGTTTTTCCAGTGTTATCACAAGCACCATAAGTTGCCGCTTTACCACCCTTGATGTCAAAGGAAAAAGAATTGTCAAGCTCTGTAACAAAACTTTCCAGTTTCAAATCTTCTAATTTCAATTTTTCTTTCATAATTAAAGTTTTAGTATTAATAATACTACAAATAAATGAAAAAAATTGGAACAGCAATGACAAAACGCGATTTTATTTGTTAAAATCTGTATTATTCAGTTCTTTCTGCTGTTTAATCAGGTTTGAATACTTTGAATTTAATTTCATCAGGCTTTCATGAGTGCCTTCTTCAACTATCTTTCCTGAATCGACAACAATTATTTTGTTAGCACTCTTAATAGCGCTCAATTTATGGTCTACAATGATTGTGGTCTTGTCTTTAAGAAATGTTTTCAGGTTATTTAAAATAATCGTTTCGTTTTCTGAATCTAAGAAATTGGTAGCTTCATCAAGGAAAACATATTTTGGATTTTTATAAACCAATCGGGCTATAAGTATTCTTTGTCTTTGTCCCTGGCTCAGTTCATTCCCACCTTTTCCCAACATAGTATCGTACTTATCCGGTAAGGATTGGACGAACTTATCTAAGTTGACCGTTTCGATAGCTTCCTGCATCCTTTTTTCATCTACCGTTTCATCACCCAATGCTACATTATTCCTGATAGTATCAGAAAAGATATAACCATTCTGCAAAACAGCTCCTGTATTTTTATACCACCATTGTGAATCAATACTTCCTATTTCAGAATTTCCAATTCGTATTTCACCCTGGCTTGGAACATAATATTTTAGCAATAATTTTAATATAGTTGATTTACCAGAGCCGCTTTCACCCACAACTACTGTAATGCTGTTTTTAGGAAAAGTGACTGATAAGTTTTCAAAGCTAAAATCGGAATTGTCTTGTGAATAGGAAAAAGACACGTTCGATACGCTAATATCATCTGATATCGGTTCCGGGTCAACTACTTCAATACCTTCCGATGTTACTGTCTGGATTTCATTATTTATTTCATTTAATCTCTCAAAACTTAATTTGGCAAACTGAAGGTCCCTCACAAAAACCATTATGCCGGCAATAGGAGCATTTGCCTGACCTAAAACGAA
This sequence comes from Flavobacterium sp. 38-13, assembly GCF_001899155.1. Lineage (NCBI taxonomy): Bacteria > Pseudomonadati > Bacteroidota > Flavobacteriia > Flavobacteriales > Flavobacteriaceae > Flavobacterium > Flavobacterium sp. 38-13. Next base: position 240,938 of record NZ_MKVG01000012.1, on the reverse strand, counting down.
CTGTATAGCAAACAGCATCCCAAGAGAAATCTGCCCGTTAATCACTGAAGTTGCAGCTATATATAAGATGATAAAATTCTTCAGGGTATTTATTGTTATCGAGCCTGAACTTTGAATCTGATTCACAATCAGCATTTTTCTGTTAGCCTTATATATTCTGGCCTGTTCCCTTTCCCATTCCCATCTTTTATTTTTTTCAATATTGAAGAATTTTATATCGTTTACTCCTTCAAATATTTCCAACAGAGCACTGGTATTATTGGAATTTAACCCAAATAGCTCCCTGTCAATTTTTTTCCTTCTCTTTTGGAAAAGTATAATCCATGTCATATAAAGCACGCTGCCTATCAAAAAGACAACAAATATCTTTAGGCTGTAAATGGCAAGTATCGTAGTAAAAATAAAAAGGTTTAAGATAGAGAATAAAATATTTACCAATGATTCTGTGAGGAATTGTTCTATCCTGTCATTATCATTAATTCTCTGTAAAATATCACCAACCTGTTTATTCTCAAAAAACGAAATTGGCATTTTTAAAATTCTCTTTATAAAATCTGAGACAATAGAAACATTCACTATAGTTCCCAGATGCAAGCTTGTTATACTGCGAATAAAGTTTGTGAATATTCCTCCAATAGTCAAAACAAACTGACCGCAAATTATCAAAAACAACAAGCTGGTATCGCGTTCGCCAACACCCCTATCTATAAATAGCTGCGATAATACAGGTAAGATTATCTGTATTATGGTACCAAGCAGCAGTGCAAAAACAACCTGAAAATAGATTTTTTTGTGAGGTGTCAAAAAAACCAATATTTCCTTAATAAAGGATATTTTTAAAGATTTCTCCTTATTAAATTCAGCAGAAGGTTCCAGCCCCAGTACATAGCCTTCATCACCTTCGTTAACAGCCCAATAATTAAAAAAATCTTCCCGGGTGTATTTGATTTTCCCTTTTGCCGGATCGGCAACATAAAAGTGCTTTCTGGTAATTTTATATACGATTATATAATGGAAGTTATCCCAATGTGCAATAAAAGGTAGTGGGATTTTATCTATATCAGACTTGCTTACTTTTGCTTTTAATGTATTAAATCCTATTTTTTCAGAAGCGGTACTTAAATCTAATAATGTAGTTCCTTCAGAATTTGTTTTACACAGTTTTTTAATATAGTCTAAATCAACCTCTCTTCCATAATGCTTCGCAATCATTTTCAAGCATATAGGACCACAGTCAAAAGCATTTTTTTGTCTATATATTTTAAACATGTTTTATTCTGATTATACCTTTTAATATGAAGTTTTTGATGTTTTCAAGCAGTAAGACTTCTGCCTGATTTTTATCCTGTTCCGAAGAAAAATCAGATAAAAAAGAGTTGACGACATCTTTAATTACAACACTGGAATGTTCTCTTAAAAAATTAACCAGTATCAGCGAAAATTTCTCTAACCTGAAAAAACACGGCATTGGAAAATTTGAAATTAATACCGAGTCAAGTTTTACAACATCACTAAAATCATCCAGTAAAACTTTACTGTCCAGTAATCTAAAGCTGGTATTTAATTTAATTTCCATATTCAAAAAACCATCTTTGTCCGCTTTTTCCAATAGCTCTGCATCTTTGACTATTAGAAAATAGTTGTAATTGTATGGAATACTTTGTGCCTGATTTTCTATCAGCAAATGTTCAAAGTTATATATTGCTGACAATTGCTCATCTTTTACTTCTGCAATTTGCTGTGCAAACACATTTTTGAAATTAGGAATTGAATAGTTCAAACTTATATTTCTTCTATCCAGAAGCTCAAATGTTTTTTTATACTTGTTTGACAGGATAATTTTGACTGCATTTGTTGCATCATATTTTTTTAATCGTTCCAATGCATGATTATTGTTTCCTGTATTTTCCAACTTTGGAAAAACAATGCTTGAACCTATTGCAATTCCGTTTATATAGGCTTGTGCTTTTAATAGAAAATACAATGTGCCCAGAGTTCCCATAAAAAGGTTATGGTTTTTCTTGCCGTTATTATAACCATCTAAAAAGATTCCTTCTTTTTTATAAAAGTCAATCAATTCAGAACCTATTTTCTGTATATCATCTTTTATATCAATTCCTAAAAATTCTGCAACGTGTATGAAGCACAAAGCATTTCCAATTCTGCTATGGCAAATAGAATGGTTATCCGGTTCATGAATGGAGGGAAGAACAGAATTAAACACCTCTCTCGTAAATTCTTCTTTGAATTGGGTTTCAATACGGGAAAGAAGTATACCCGGTGCTCCATGACACCAGGCATTCATTGTTTTGACTGGTGTAAAAAAAGATGCGTTTTCAGAAATGGCTTCCTGTATAAATATTTTTCTTGCCGGTTCCGTATAAGGATAATGCCTGAAATCTCTCCAGTTTTTTTTCTCTTCAATAAATGCACTGTCTTCATATTCAAAGCTTAAATAAGCAATTTCCTTAAAAGCCTCAATATTTGTTAATTTATATATCTGAAAAAAAACAAACCCGATTCCGGAAGCTCCATGTGAAAAACCTGTTAGTCCCTGGATATTTTTTTGAGTCACATCCCAAAAAATTCCTTCTTTGGAAATATTGGCAGATTCTAAAATGAGCTCAACATAAAATGTAATATCTTCATAAAGCCATTCTTCTTCAATTCCTGAATTGGCCACATGTAGTAATGCTAATAGAATTCCCGAAACACCAGAAATCAATTCGATTAGCGGCCTGTTTATAAAGTCAAAATGTGATTTGCTATTCTTTAAAATCAGAAGACTATATTCTTTATACTTCTCTTCTTTTGTAATAGCATAAAGTTTAATCAGCAAAAAAGCAAATCCTGAATTCCCGGTATAAAAAGCATAGGAGCTTACTTTATTGTCCTCATAAATTTTTAAATCTGAGTTTATAAGGTCATCAATCTGGGATAAAATACTTTCGTCTTTTGTCAGGACATAATATTCTATTAAAAAACACAATACCCCGGATTTCCCGGAATAGACAGACAAATCATTACTTGTTTCATCTAAAAATTCTTTAATAATATCGTTTTTTATATCTGCGACAAAACCTAAAATAGTATAATCCATCTATGAATAGTTATTTACGGCAATATATAAATTTTAAAGTAATTGTTAAGATATGTCTTACTTTTTATTTAGTATTATTCTTAAATATCAGATAATGAAGGAATACAAAAAAAGCAAATCTGACCCTGCAATAAAAAAGCCACAAATTAACTTGTGGCTCTTGTCTTTATTGTTTGTAATATTCCTCAAAAGTAAAATTCTCCTTACGGTATATTTTCCCTTTTTGTGTAAGCTGGATTTTTTTCCATTTCCCGTTTTCAAAATTATACCGAACAGAATCAGTATAAGAAACTTCTACCCGTTCTATCGAATCATTTACGGTTTCATCAGAAGACACATCAATTGTTCTGGCAAAAAATGACCTCATCGGCTTGGTTTTAAAATCAGGCTCAAAGCGTTGGTCAACACCATAACCGCCATCCCACATAGAATCCCATTGTGTTACCAACTGTACGCCTTTCTCATCCAAAAAGAACAAGAAGTGGTTATGTGTATAACCGCAGGCGGCAATACCATAGTTGCAATGGATAAATCTCGTATCAATATTTTCATTCTCTGAATCTGACATGAATTCCTGATTGATATTCCATTCTGCTCCTTCATCCATACCAAAAACAATTTTTGTAGGATAGGTATAGATTGCTTTATTGTTCTTAAAAAATCCTATTTCAAAAAAAGCAGTACCAATACTGTCTTTGTCGTAGCTTCTTTTTATTTCGGTAATTACAATCTTATCTGCAGAGATTCCCTTGGAATCCAACAGCAATGAATCTTTATTTATGAAAGCGGATTCGTTTGTTGGAATCACTTCTACTTCTGAAGAAGTTACTACTTCAGCCGTTTCTTCTTTTTTATCCGTACAGGAAACACATAGTAAAAAAAGTACAATAAGTATATATTTCATAAGTCTAATTAATTCCCTTTTGGAATTGCTGCGATTAATTTTTTAGTATATTCTTTTTGAGGGTTATCATATAATGCATCGGCGTCGGCCATTTCTTCAATTTTACCCTTGTTCATTACCAAAATCTGGTCTGACATATATTTTACAACAGCCAGGTCATGAGAAATAAAAATGTAGGTAAAACCAAAATTTTCTTTCAGCTCATTCAAAAGATTCAGAACCTGTGCCTGAACAGAAATATCAAGGGCAGAAACAGATTCGTCACAGACAATTAATTTGGGCTGCAAGGCAATAGTTCTGGCTATTCCTATTCGCTGTCTTTGCCCACCTGAAAATTCATGTGGATAACGATTGAAATATTCCGCACCCAGGCCAACCCTTTCCAAAATTTCTATTGTCTTTGCTTTTCGTTCGGCATCATTTTTATACAGCTTATGAACTTTCATCGGTTCCATAATGGCTTTGCCAACCGGAATCCTCGGATTTAAAGACGAATATGGGTCCTGGAAAATAATCTGTATTTCTTTTCGTAATGCCCGGATATCTTCTTTTGGCAATTTCATAATATCAACGCCTCTATAAAAAATCTGACCTGCAGTTGCCTTGTCCAATTGCAGGATGGCATTCCCTAAAGTTGATTTCCCACATCCGGATTCTCCTACCAGTCCTAATGTCTCTCCTTCATATATCCTAAAACTTACATCATTGACCGCTTTGAAGCCTATTCTTTTTCCAAAAAGTCCGGCAGAAGAAAAATATTCCTTTTCTACGTTTCTGACTTCCAGAATTGGTGTTTGGCTGTATAATTTTTCATGTGCTTTTTTCCTTTCATCAGTGGTGATAATTTCATCACTGACAGAATTCTTCAGATAATCCTGTATGGTAGGAAGTCTTTTCAAACGCACATCGAGTGAAGGTCTTGAGCTGACCAATGCTTTGGTGTAGATATGCTGCGGATTGTGGAAAACATCAGAAGCATTGCCTTGTTCTACAATTTCACCTTTATACATGACCAATACACGATTTGCAATTTCAGACACCAAAGCCAAATCATGTGAAATAAACATAATACTCATGCCTGTTTTCTGCTGTATGTCTTTCAACAGTTGGATGATTTCCTTCTGGACGGTTACGTCCAAAGCTGTGGTTGGCTCATCGGCAATCAATATTTTTGGCTTACAGGCTATTGCCATCGCAATCATGACACGCTGTTTTTGTCCGCCGGAAATCTGATGCGGATAACTTTCATAAATTTTTTCCGGATTGGGCAGTTTTACCCTGTCAAATAAATCAAGGGTTTCTTTTCGTATTTCTTTTTTGGAAAGTTTAGTGTGCTGCAAAAGCATTTCTTCTACCTGAAAACCGCATTTCAAAGAAGGATTTAAAGAACTCATCGGTTCCTGAAAAATCATTGAAATGTTCTTTCCTCTTAGATTCTGCAATTCCTCTTTTGAAAACCGGGACACATCTTTGCCCTGAAAAAGAATTTCTCCTTTGGTAATTTTAGAAATATTTTTAGGAAGCAATCCCATAACAGCAAGAGAGGAGACCGATTTTCCGGAACCTGATTCTCCTACAATCCCTAAAATTTCATTGCTTTGCAACGCATAGCTTATAGAATTGATTATGGGCTTAAAGCCACCATCTTTCTTAAAAGAAATTTCCAGGGCATTGACTTCTAACAAAGGCTGTTTTTTCATGTCATAAAAATAGCAAAAAGATTTTCCTAAAAATAAAAACCCAACTTCTTTTTGGCCGTATATACTTTATGATTATTCTATAAAACATTGGAAATTCTTACATTTTTATCTAAACATACCAGCATTTTGCCCGATTTGAAATAAAAATTTTAAAACATTATTGAATATGAGACAATTCCCTATCTTTGGGAAATTTTCAAAAAACCCCTAATTACATCAAGTGACAAAAAATTCTACTTCCGCTTTTAAGGTACTTACTTTATTATTTCTATTTTCAATTCCATCAATCGGTTTTGGTCAGGATAAAAATGATATCCAACAAATCACCAAAGACTACGATTTAAAAAAACTAAAAGAATTAGAAGAAATTTATCGGAAAAAGGCTGCCTCTCAAAAACAGCAAGCCCTAAAGGCTGCCAAATTAAATAACTGGCCCGAGTTTATTAAAAACGAAAACGGTACTGTTGACGAATTGATAAAGCTTACTCCGGACGGATTTCCTTTATATTATTCTGTAAACAATAAAAATGCGGCAAAATCTACAAGAGCCAATTTTTTAAATACCGGCGGTGCTTTAGGACTCAATTTAGACGGACAAGGCATGGTGGCTCGTGTCTGGGATGGAGGCAAAGTAAGAGCCTCACACAGAGAATTTGGCGGCAGAGTTACCGTGAATGATGCCGTTGCAGGCTCATCCGGAAATAACTTTCACGCCACACACGTTACAGGAACTATAGCTGCATCCGGTGTTGATGCCAATGCAAAAGGTATGGCGCCAATGGCTCAGGTCAGAACTTTTAACTGGACCAATGACCAAAGTGAAGCTTTGTCAGAAATCCAATCCGGAATGTTACTTTCCAATCATTCCTATGGTGTGCCAATTGTCAATAACGGACAATTTGCTCCTTCCTGGTACATCGGAGCCTATACTACCGATGCAAGAGCATGGGATGAAATCGCTTACAATGCTCCTTATTACCTGATGGTAGCATCGGCCGGAAATAACGGAGAAGATGAAAATCCAAATCCTTTTGCTGTAGGTTTTGACAAACTGACCGGAAACAAAACAGCCAAAAACAATTTGGTAGTTGCCAACGCACAGGATGCATTTATTGCTGCCAATGGAAACCTTATAAGCGTATCAATTAATTCTGCCAGCAGCCAGGGACCAACGGATGATTTTAGGATAAAACCCGATATTACAGGAAACGGCACCAGCTTATATTCTACTTTTGAAACTTCCGATTCGGCTTACGGAACGCTATCGGGGACTTCTATGGCATCTCCCAACGTAACCGGTACATTATTGCTTTTGCAGCAATATTATAAGATAAAAAACAAACGCTTTATGAAAGCGGCAACCCTAAAGGCACTTGCCTGTCATACAGCCGATGATGCTGGAAATCCGGGACCGGATGCTGTTTTTGGATGGGGATTGCTGAATGCCAAAAAAGCAGCAGAAACAATCACTGCCAATGGATTGGGGACTGTTATTTCTGAAGAAATCCTTCAACAGGGACAAACGTTTACAATGACTGTGAATTCAAATGGAACAGAACCATTACAGGCAACTATTGCGTGGATGGATGTACCGGGAATAACAAACAACGGTAACCTTAATGACCCAACGCCTGCTTTGGTCAATGATTTGGATATACGAATTACAAAAGGAACCTCAACTTATTTCCCTTGGAAATTGACAAGTAATCCTAATGACAATGCCGTAAATAATGGCGATAATAATGTTGACAATGTTGAAAAAATCAGCATTCCGTCTGCATCAGGAACCTATACGATAACGGTAACGCATAAGGGAACTTTGGCACTAGGCCCTCAAAGTTTTTCACTTATAGTTACGGGTGCCAATTCAACTTTTGCGGTAACGTCTCTTTCTGAAGACCAGATTGTATGCAGCAATACTGCAGCCGTGTATAATTTCCAACATACTACAACTACATCAGAAAGCACCGGTTTTTCAATTGTAGGTCTTCCGGCAGGAGCTTCAGGCGACTTAAGCACTACATCTTCATCTGTAAATCAAACCGTGACGATGACAATTTCCAACTTAAACAATATCCCGGCTGGTGATTACACAATTGGTATCAGAGGTACACGCGGAACAGATGTAGAAACAAAATATGTAGATTTAAGAGTATATAGCAATACGTTCCAAAACAGTACACTTTTGAGTCCGGCAAATAACATAAGCGGTGTGGCGCCAACTGTACAATTGGATTGGGCACCTTCTGCAAATGCAGAATCTTATATTGTTCAGGTTGCAACCGATTCTGGTTTTGGAACCCTGATGGTCAATCAGGAAGTAACAGAAACTACTTATTTTTTAAATAATCTTACACCTCAATACAATTATTATTGGCGAATTCTTCCAAAAAACAGATGTGCAACCGCCACCTCAAGTACGGTATATAATTTCCAAACCGGAGCTTTAAATTGTGGTCAGGTTTTTTCTGCGACAGATTTCTCTGAAGCAACAATTGCTGCGACAGCCAATGCTGTGGCTTCTGTTCCTGTTCTTGTTACAGGCGGCATGACAGTTGGAGGACTAACGGCAACAATAGACATTTCTCATACCTATATTGAAGATATGACTATTTATTTGGAAGGACCGGAAGCAATAGGCTCACCTTACATCAAATTATTTGAAGAACCTTGCGGTGATAATGATAATATTGTAGCTACTCTAAGCGATGCAGGTATTGCTTTTTCATGTGGCGCAACAGCACCTTCAATTTCCGGAACTGTCAAACCTTTAGAGCCTTTGAGCAATTTTAATAATCTTCCTGCTGATGGAATCTGGACATTATATGCCATCGACAAATATAATGGCGATGGAGGTGTTATTAATAGTTTCAGTCTTAACTTCTGTAATGTTACTCCTTCCAGCCTTACTGTAGCAGACAGCCAATTAGCCAACATTTCTGTTTATCCGAATCCTTCAAAAGGAATCTTAAATGTAAACTTGCCTGCCAACTCCGGTAACACTACCCTATATCTGAACGATATCCAGGGAAGAAGAATACTCACGAAAGAAACCTCAAACACAAATGAGGTGCTCAATATTGATAATTTTTCGGATGGAGTTTATATCCTTACTATCCAAAACGGAACTTTAAAAACAACAAAAAAGATTATTTTGAACCGATAATCAAATTTTATTTTAAAAACATAAATACCTGATAATAATCCCGATAGAAAAAAATATCGGGATTTTTCTTTTTAAAGATGTTAGTTACAAAAAGTTTTGGCATGTAAATTGGATAGCTATAAATAACCTTGATTTTTTAAGGTTCGAAAAAGCTGAAAATCGAAAGAGTAGGCAAAATTTTTAATTCTTTTTGAATCATGAAAAAAATTACTCTCTTAGTGGCTAGCATTTTATTCGTTGGAAACATAGCGAATGCAGAAACAACTCATTATTTGGGTGAAAAAAATTTCAGTGCAAACCTTGATATGGACGAACCGATTGCTTTCGTTGAAAGAGGAATTACTTTTTACGTATTTCCTGACGGGCAATTCGATTTCAATACAGAGCCAACCGTTGCTAATGATGTGTTCTATTATAAAAGCGGCAGAAGAAGTTCTAGTGCCAATGTGAATACAACGTATGGTGCTCCTGGCGTACGAAACGGGCAAGGTGTAAAAATTGAACATGACAGCCAAGGCAGAATCAGAAGAGTTGGAAACGTATTTGTTAACTATGATGCTTATAACAGAATCAAAAGAATAGGTACCGTTTATATGAGCTATAACCGTTATGCCCTATCTCAAATTGGCGGATTGCAGCTTATTTACAACCGCCGCGGTGAAATTGTTGATATGGTGGGAAGTATTAAGGCTAATGATTATGCTGTAAATAATGGAAACTATTATTACGGAAGCGGAAGCGGTTACCAATATGGAAATAACAACTATTATTACAGAACAGAAAAAACGCCTGAAAAAGAAAAATAAAATGCTCTGAAAAAGAAAGAGCCTTGGAATTCCAAGGCTTTTTTTATTTATATGTGAATTATTTCTTCTTCTATCAATAAGTCCTCACGCCTGAAACGCAACAGGATTTGTGCAACAGTAATCACGTCCTTTTCACAATAAGTAATGATTCTGTCGATGTCTTTTTCAACATAATATACATGACCTACATCGCTTCCGCTAATATCGTCTTTAGGCGACGGGATGCCTAAGATTTTTGCCATCAATTTCAAGGAAGTATAATGTTTGAAATCGCCAAACTTCCATAATTCCATTGTGTCTAAATGGGGGATTTCCCATGGCTTCTTACCGAAAAGGTTTAGCTTACCCGGAATTTTTACCTGATTGATAATCATCCTCCTTGCTATAAAAGGAAAATCAAATTCTTTGGCATTGTGCCCACATAAAATATGCTGTGGCTGTGCAAAATAGTTCTCCAGAAGATTGGTAAAATCTCCGAGTATTTTCTTCTCATTACCAAAAAAGGAAGTAACTCTGAAATGGCGGATATCTCCCTTAAATGTAAAATATCCGACAGAGATGCATACTATTTTTCCAAATTCGGCCCAGATTCCGGCACGGTCATAAAACTCTTCTGCCGTAAATTGCTCTTTCCTCTGGTATTGTGTTTTTAAGTCAAAAAGTTCCTTTTTTTCTTCGTCTAATGCAGTAAAGGTTTCTTCTTCCGGAACAGTTTCGATATCTAAAAAAAGGATGTTTTCCAGATTAATTTTTTCTATCATGGCTTATCATTTCGTAGGTTTCGTCGATATATACATAAAAATCATTCCTGTGGAAATTCCCATCGGCTCTTTCGTCCCTGTTGCGACCTAACCGTACAATTATCAGGTCGTCCTTTGGAATTACGATAACATATTGTCCCAAATGTCCCTGCATATAATAAATCTGTTTGTCCCTATAATCGCTTATCCACCAACCATAACCGTACATTGGCGCATCTGCAAATCTTGGCGTAACGCACTTTTCCACAAAAGCGGAATCCAGAATCTGTTTGCCATTCCATTTTCCATGCTGCTTGTATAATTTCCCGAAACGGGCAAAATCTCTCGCATTGCTTGCAATACAGCAATATGCCTTTTCAACTCCATCCGGACGGTCAATTTGCCAAAGCGCTTCGTGTTCTGCTCCCAAAGGTTTCCAGAATTGTTCCGAAACATAATCGGCAAGATGTTCGCCCGTTGCTTTTTCAATTACCATAGACAGGAGTTGTGTGTTTCCACTCAAATATTTGAATTCTTTTCCCGGTTCTCCCACAACTTTCAAGCCCAGCATCAAATCTGTAAGGTTGTCGTCAAAATAGGCTCTGGTTGTAATTGAAAAAGGACTGTAATAGGACTCGTCCCAATCCAAACCTGATGCCATTGATGACAAATCGCCAACCGTCATCTTATCACCATATTTTCCGGCAAATTCAGGGAAAAAATCGGTTACTTTCTGGTCCAGGCTTTTAATTTTTCCTTGCATGATTGCCTTACCTAAAGCAGCAGTAACAATACTTTTTGCCATAGAAAAGGAATTCGATTTGCTGTCTTTATTATAGCCGTCATAATAGCTTTCATACCAAATACTATCATTTTTGATAATTAGAAAAGCGACTGTTTCAAATTTCTTATGGGTTTCTTCCAGTATATCGGTTGGTTTTTGCTTGTTATACTCTTTACTGATTGTCCAGGGCTGCCCTGCTCCTTTCTTAATTTCGCGATTTGGAAATTCAGTATAATCTTCAAGGAAAGCCGTTTTCTCTCCATTTAAATACGTAATCCTGACAGCACGTATAAGATAGTCGAGATTAAAAATATACAGCAACAGAATAAGGGTTGCCAATACAATTGCAAACCACAAAAGGAATTTTTTCAGAAATCTCATACCGCTTTACTTATCAGGTTTTAGAATAAACTTTGCTGCTTTACCGGATTTTCATGTTCCAGAAGCCATTTTTTCCTCCATAATCCTCCTGCATATCCTGTGAGCGAACCATCAGAGCCAATAACACGATGGCAGGGAACTGCTATCCAAAGCGGATTTCTTCCGTTTGCAGAAGCTACGGCACGAATAGCCTTGACATCACCCAACCGGATAGAAAATTCCTGATATGACAATGTTTTTCCAAAAGGAATTTCGAGCAGACCTTTCCATACTTTTTTCTGGAATTCTGTGCCCGACGGGTTCATTTTAAAAGTAAAATCTTTTCTTTTGCCATCAAAATAATCTTGCAATTGGTGTACGGCTTCCTGAAGTTCCGGAGGAATAGTCTTAGAAACAGGGCTTCCTTTGTCTAATGCCAAAATACTGGATATTCCGTTTTCATCGCCGCTAATTTCAGCAATGCCCAATGGCGTATTGATGTAGGCTTGTAACATGGAGGATTATTTAAAATCTAAAGTTATGAAAAAAAACTTTCGGATTTAAAGCAGGCTGTAAAGTAGGTTTGCTATTCCATTACCAGCTTGAAGCCTATTCTTGGAATGTTTTCAATTCTTACGCTATTTTCTTCTTTGAAAATTTTTCGAAGACGTGAGATAAATACGTCGAGGCTTCTGCCCATAAAATAGTCATCGTCTCCCCACAGGGCTGTAAGGATTCTTTCGCGCTTCAGTATCTCATTCTTATTGTCTAAAAACAGCTTCAACAAAGCAGATTCCCGTTCTGTCAGGTTTACTTTTTCGGCATTCCTTGTCAGGCAATAATCATTGGGAAAAAAGAGAAAACTTCCAATCTCATAGCTTTTCTGGGTTACTATTGGAGCTTTGGAACTTCTTTTTAGAAAGACTTCTATTTTCAGGCTCAATTCCTCGAGACTGAAAGGCTTAACTAAAAAATCATCTGCTCCCAGTTTTAAGCCTTTAATACGGTCTTCTTTTAAAGATTTGGCAGAAAGGAACAGTATGGGTATTTCAGCGTTGGCATTCCGTATTTCCTGGGCAATTTCAAAACCGTCTTTTTTAGGAAGCATAACATCCAGAATACACAGGTCATAATTGTCTTTATGAAAATTTTTTACAGCTTCTGCACCATCCGAAAAGTGGGTAATGTCATAAAACTGTTCCAAATAATCTACAGTCAAAAACGCCAGGGTAGCATCGTCTTCTACATAAAAAATTTTGCTTTTTGCCATATATCTATTTCGGAATACTGATTGTTACTGTTATGCCGTTATCCGGATTATTTTTAACATTTATCTTCCATCGATGTAAGGTGCAGATTTTCTTTACGTAGAAAAGTCCTAATCCAAAGCCGCCAACTTCATTTCTTTTTGCACTTGAAATGCGATAGAATTTATCAAAAATAGCATTTAATTCGGGAGTTTCAATACCAATTCCGTTGTCTATAAATTCGAGTTTGACTTCTTTTTGATTTTCGGTAATTACTATAAGTATTTTTGGGGTCGAGTCATTGTATTTTATGGCGTTGTCCAAAATATTATAGACCACATTCGAAAAGTGAAATTCATCTGCAACGATTTGATATTCTGTCCTGTCACTTTGGATTTCAATCGAAATTTCCTTGCCATATTTAAGCAATATGGTTTCTTTTGCCAGGCTTATGACGTCAAACATATTGAATCTGGTTTTTTCCAGTTCCAGCATATGTGAATCGCTTTTGGCAATATGCAGGATTTTTTCAATATGCTGATTTAGCTTATTACTCTGTTCGATTATAATCTGTACGTATTTGGAAAGTTTCGGATTTTTGGTAATTTCTTCCTGACTTTTGGCATAATTCGATGCTATAAGAATTGAAGATATTGGAGTCTTGAATTCGTGTGTCATATTATTGATAAAATCCGTCTGGAGTTCTGTATATTTTTTCTGTTTAATCAGAAGCAACACGGAATAAACATAAATTACCAGAACCAGCACGAGAACACCGGTATAAATCCAATATTGCTGGAGCGAAGTAATATAATTGTATTTGAGTTGTGGAAAACGGATTGCAAAATAATAAACGAGACCTTCTTTTTTGGTAAAGCATTTTTCACATCGCGGTGCTTTTTTATCAGATGAGGAAACGTATTTTCCGTACATCATTTCGTCCGAGCTGCAATCATAAATAGCATATTCATAATCAATATTCAGCTTTACTTTCTGGAATTCGGTCTTCAGATAATATTCTAACACCGAAGCCTCAAAAACATCATCGACATTTACGATATAATAATCGTCGGTAATCTTTTTTATCTGGCTGGTTACAGGAACTTCCGTCTTATTGTCTTTATGAATCTTGGCAACTACATCCTGCAAGGCGAAATGAATCTTCTCGCTAAATTCCTTTTTCTCAAACGCATAGGCCTGTGACAAGGTTAGCAACTGCATAAACAAAACGCCTACGATTGCTAACAGCCCGATGAAGATAATAATATTTAATCTGTTGAATTTCAATACATGAAGTGTTAATAGAGCACGATATTACTATAAATTAGACTGCGAAACAACCCGTTAACAAGTCATTAACAAGAGTTGCGAAATGCTTAACATCTTTCTTAAAAAAACTAAATACATTTGTATTGTTCATTTGAAACACCAATCACGAAATCTAAATTAATTTAAAATTTATCTGATTTATGAAAACATTAAAATTATCATTTTTTGCTCTAGCTGGTGCTTTATTGCTAAGCGCTTCTTCATTTGCTCAAACGGCTGCTCCTGCAAAAGCGCAACCTGCTCCTGCAAAACAAGCTGCAAAAGTATCTGGAGTAACCTGGACATCTGATGTTCATGATTTTGGAGATATCCAAAAAGGAAAACCGGCTTCTTTTGATTTTACTTTCAAAAACACTACAAAACAAACTGTATTGATTACGAATGTAAAAGCTTCTTGTGGTTGTACAGCAACAAATTATACAAAAACTCCTATCAAACCAGGAGAAACTGCCAGCATCACTGCTACTTATAATGCCGCTTCACCTGGCCCATTCTCAAAATCTGTTACAGTAACAACTAACGATACTGAAACTCCAAAGATTTTGACTATCAAAGGAAAAGTTATCGAGCCACAATCATAATTGTGACCCGTTCTAAAAATAAGAAAGCCATCTCAAGAGATGGCTTTTTTTATTTTTCGTTTTTCAGATGGCTGTAAAAATAGGCTTCAACAGCTTTTAGTTCTTCATCAGAAAATGTCTTGGTAATGGCAAAGTTGGTCTTCATGACAGAATACTGACTTGGGTCAACAATGGGCTCGCTTTTTTCTTTGAGGAATAATTTGATGTCCGCATTCTTTTCCTTGTAGATTTTCGCTATTTCAGTAATACTAGGACCTATAACCTTCTGGTCCGGTTTGTGACAGGAATAGCACATCCCTTTTCCGTCAAAAATTTCACGTCCCAATTCCAACTGTTTTTCTTCAGCAGAAAGTGTTTTCTCTGGATAAAGTGATTCTTTTTTTGTTTCCTTTTGACAGGAAATAAGAAATAAGGCCGGAAGGATAAAAAATAGATTTTTCATGTTGTAAATAACCTTAACCCTGCCAGGGTTGTATTGAATTTTAATTATTTATTTAAAATGATTGCTGCTTCTTTAGCAAAGTAAGTCGAAATAATATCGGCTCCTGCCCTTTTGATACAATGCAATTGTTCAATCATAATTTTATCATGATCCAGCCATCCTCTTTCTGCAGCTGCTTTTACCATCGCATATTCTCCGGAAACCTGATAGACCGAAACCGGCACATTTACCGCATTTTTTACTTCTCTTACAATGTCAAGATAAGCAATTCCCGGTTTGACCATTACAATATCGGCTCCTTCTTCTACATCATGCAATGCTTCCTTGATTGCTTCAATTCGGTTGGCATAATCCATTTGGTAAGTTTTCTTATCCTTAGGAACATCCATATTATCTACCGGAGCGCTGTCTAAAGCTTCACGAAACGGCCCATAAAATGAGGAGGCATATTTGGCACTATAACTCATGATTCCAACATTGTGATGTCCGTTTTCTTCCAAAGCTTTGCGTATTGCCAAAACACGTCCGTCCATCATATCACTTGGTGCTACAAAATCAGCTCCGGCTTCTGCATGGCTCAAACTCATTAAAGTAAGGGCATCAACCGTTGCATCATTGATTACCTGTCCTTTTTCGATAATTCCATCATGCCCATAAACGGAATATGGGTCAAGCGCCACATCCGGCATTACTATCATTCCCGGAACAGCATCTTTGATAGCGCGAATAGTCTGCTGCATCAGTCCGTTTTTATTCCAGGCTTCTTTTCCGGTATTGTCTTTCAGCTTGTCGTCTACTTTCACATAAATATTGACCGCCTTGATTCCCAAATCCCAAAGTTCTTTTACTTCCTTAACCGTCAAATCCAACGAACGACGGTAAATGCCCGGCATTGACGGAATTTCAACCTTATAGTCTTTTCCTTCTGCCACAAACATCGGGAACATAAAATCGTTAGGAGACAGATGCGTTTCCCGAACCAGGCTTCGAATGGAATCATTGGTTCTTAAACGGCGGTTTCTTTGTAGTGGAAACATAATTTTCAGATTTTAGATTTTAGATTTTAGCGAGTGCCGCCGTCTAAAATTGATATTGAATTAAATCCAGTCAATCGGATTTTCTAATATATTGATTAATTTCTCTTCTTCGCTTCCGGCTTCCGGATGATGGTCATAAACCCATTGTACATGTGGCGGCAGACTCATCAGGATACTTTCTATCCTTCCGTTGGTTTTTAGTCCGAAAAGTGTACCTTTATCATGAACCAGATTAAACTCCACATAACGTCCACGGCGGATTTCCTGCCAGTTTCTGTTTTCTGGTGTGTATTCTAAATTTTTTCTTTTTTCTACAATCGGAACATAGGCTTCCAAAAAGCTGTTTCCTACTTCCGTTACGAAATCATACCAGTTGTCTAGTGCAAAATCTTCAGAAGCTTTGCAATAGTCAAAAAATAATCCGCCTAAACCTCTGGCTTCATTCCTGTGTGCATTCCAGAAATAAGCATCACATTGCTTTTTAAATTTTGAATAAAAATCCGGATGATGCTTATCGCAGGCAGACTTGCAGGTTTGGTGAAAATGTCTGGCATCTTCTTCAAACAAGTAATAAGGCGTCAAATCCTGTCCGCCGCCAAACCACTGGTCGACTGTATTTCCTTCCTTGTCATACATTTCGAAATACCTCCAGTTGGCATGAACCGTTGGAACCATTGGATTCTTAGGATGGATAACCAGACTCAAACCACAAGCAAAAAAATCAACATCTCCCACCTTAAAATAGGTCTGCATGGCTTGCGGCAACGAACCGTGAACGGCAGAAATATTAACTCCGCCTTTTTCAAAAACGGCTCCGTTTTCAATTACTCGGGTTCTTCCGCCGCCACCTTCCGGACGTTCCCAAAGGTCTTGTCTGAAAGTTGCCTGTCCGTCCACTCTTTCCAGTTCAGCAGTAATTTTGTCCTGAAGGGTTTGTATGTATGCGTAAAATTTATTTTTCATTCTGGCTATGCTTTGGCTTTGGCAATTTTGTTGAAAATATCAAAAGAAAATACTTTACTTTCTCTCTGTATGTATTCGTAAATCAACACTGCTTTTTCTCTTAATTGTGTTCTTTCTTCTTCTTTTCGGTCAGAAAGCAATACTATAAAATCTGCGAACTGTTCTGCATTGGCCCAATCAAAGTGGAGTTTTTCCAGATGGTCAATCAATTCATCTGACGAAAAACCCAATAGTTTTTCCAATGTCAATGCTAAATAATTCAGATGCTTTTCCAATTCATCCAGATTCCAGTTTTCCGGAACATAAACCAGCGAAATCAGCTGTTTGAGGATGTTGTTGATCCTTTCATTTTCTTCGTCACGTAATCCTTTGGTTAACATCTTTATTTATTTTTGATTTAGGATTTTTGATTTAGGATTTGGGTCTGAAATCCTAAATCAAAAAATCAACAATCTATTTATATTCTTTTACAGCGTCTACAAATGCTTTGGCATGGTCAACCGGAATGTTAGGTAAAATTCCATGTCCGAGATTGGCAATGAATTTATCTTTACCAAATTCGTTAATCATTTCCGTAACCATTTTTTTGATGGTTGGTATTGGCGAAAGTAATCTTGACGGGTCAAAATTTCCTTGTAAAGTAATTTCTCCTCCAGACAAATATCTGGCATTTCTTGGCGAACAGGTCCAGTCTACTCCCAAAGCAGAAGCTTTACTTCTACCCATTTCATTCAAGGCAAACCAACAGCCTTTTCCAAAAACAATAACATGTGTTTCCGGAGCCAATGCTTCAACAATCTGGTTGATGTATTTCCATGAAAACTCCTGATAGTCGGTTGGAGAAAGCATTCCGCCCCAACTGTCAAAAACCTGTACTGCATTTACACCCGCCTTTACTTTTTCTTTCAGGTAAGCAATTGTGGTATCGGTAATTTTTTGCAATAATACGTGTGCTGCTTCCGGATGCGTAAAGCAGAATCCTTTGGCTGTGTCAAAACTTTTTGAACCCTTACCTTCTACGGCATAGCAAAAAATAGTCCATGGAGAACCCGCAAACCCAATTAACGGAACCTCATCGTTCAGCATTTCTTTGGTCAGTTTGATAGCGTCCATCACATAACCTAATGTTTCCTGAATATCCGGAACCACCACTTTTTCTACATCCTGAATCGTCCTGATTGGATTTGGCAGAAATGGCCCGACACTTTCTTTCATAAGGACTTCAATTCCCATTGCCTGAGGCACAACCAGAATGTCTGAAAACAAAATAGCCGCATCCGGGGCAATTCTTCTGATTGGCTGTACTGTAATTTCAGCCGCCAATTCAGGAGTCTGGCAACGTGTGAAAAAGTCGTATTTGTCGCGAAGGGCGATGAATTCCGGCAAGTATCTTCCGGCCTGACGCATCATCCAAACTGGCGGACGTTCTACTGTTTCCTTATTGAGTGCTCTTAAAAAAAGGTCGTTTTTTATCATTTTATTTGACTTTAGGCTGTAAGCTGTAAGGCTGTAAGCTTTCATTTATGTTAAATTTGCTTAGGCCTATTGCCTAAAGCTTTTTGCTGTAATAATTTATTGTCTGGATAATCACATTTTCAACCGTTTGCTGTTTTGCGATTATTATTTTATCTGTTAGTTGTTCCAAAGGCTCAGCCGTGGTTGTTCCAATACAGAAGCAACTCTGGTTTTCTATCGTATTTTCCTTCAGGTAACTTTGCACTCCCGACGGGCTGAAAAAAAGTATTCCGTCTACCGGACCATTTATCTTTTGTGGCGTCAGGATGGTTTCATATACTTCAATTTCTTTCAGGCTAATGTTGGCTTTTTGTAAGGCTTCCGGCAGGGTCTCGCGTCGCAGACTTCCCGAAAAAAACAAAAAACTTTCATCCTTAAAATCGTTTACAATAACTTCTGCCAGTTCCGATGCATATTCTTTTGTAGCCAGAACCTTATAGCCATTTTGTTCTAATAAGGCTTTTGTTTTTGTACCAACACAAAAGATTTTTTTATTTTTCAGGTTTTGAGCTTTCTCATTTTCTAAAAAACTCTTCACGGCATTCTGGCTGGTAAAAATCAGGTTTCCATCTTCATCTCCTAACTCAAATTTCTTTCCTACTGCCTGAATAAAATTGGCTTCTATTACAGAAAAACCTGCGTTCAGCAAAAACTGCCTCTGGTTGGGCAACAATTTTTTTGTAGATAAAATTCGAATTGGTTCGGGCATCTTATTGAAATTTATTTTTTTAAATCTCTCCTGATAACTTCCATTAATTCCTGTCCGCCATTGGCAAGAATCTCTGATGCTGCTTCCTGTCCGAAATTTTTATAATGAGTCACTTCGACTGTCTTTTCTATCTCGATTTTTTCTTTTCCGTCAATTGAAAAAAGTACGCCTTCAAAACGGATTTTACCATCCAATACTTCCGCAAAAGCACCTATAGGCGCAGTACATCCACCCTCGAGTGTTCTTAAAAACTGACGCTCAATATGCGTACAGATTTCACTTTCAAAATGGTTTAGTTTTGCTGTGGCCTCTTTGCAAAAATCATCACTTTCCATGGCAACGATTACCATTGCACCTTGTGCCGGAGCCGGAATCATCCAATCCAAAACGGTATGATTTTCCGGTAAAATTTCAATTCGCTCCAATCCTGCTTTGGCAAAAACGGCACCGTTCCAATCATTATCTTTTAATTTCTGCAATCTTGTATTGACGTTGCCGCGCAGGTCAACCACCTGATGATTTGGATATCTGTGCAGCCATTGTGCCTGGCGACGTAAGCTTCCGGTAGCTACCGTTCCGCTGGAATGCAGAAATTCAAGATTGCCTTTATGTACTAAAATATCTTCGTGATTGGCTCTTTTTAAAACTGCGGTCTGGACAATGCCTTTAGGAAGTGCTGTCGGAACGTCTTTCATTGAATGTACCGCAATATCAACTTCGCCCTTAATCATGGCTATGTCTAATGTTTTTGTAAAGATTCCGGTAATTCCGAATTCGTAAAGCGGAATGTCCAAAATGACATCGCCTGTAGATTTCACGGCAACAATTTCTGTTTGGTACCCTAAATCGTTGAGTTTTTTTTCTACCGTGTGAGCCTGCCAGAGCGCTAATTGACTGTCGCGGGTTCCTATTCGGATTATTTTATTCATTTTCTGGAAGGTTCAATCTGAAAAACTTTCTCTATCCATTCGATGCTTTCATCTACCATGGTATCACTATCTTTCAGATGATTGGCAAAATGAGTCGTTATTTTCTGGATTATTCTCTTACTGATAATTTCAGCCTGCTCTTCATCAAAATTACTGATTTTTTTTCGCTGAAAACTTAGCTCTGTATCCTTAATCGAGTTTAGCTTTTCTTTTAAGGCATGAATCGTTGGAGCGAATTTTCTAGCGTTAACCCACTCTGTGAATTCTTCCATCATTGTTTCAATAATCGATTCCGCCTGAGGGATATGTTTTTTTCTGTTTTCTAAAGTATCATCGGTTATTTTTGACAAATCATCCAGATGGACAACCGTTACACCGGAAATACTTTTAACATTGTCATGGACATTTTTTGGTATTGATAAATCGAGAATTAAAAGCGGCTTATTTAGCTTTAATAACTCCTGGTCAACAGTGGGATTGCTTGCTCCCGTAGCCACGACCAGCACATCTGCCTTTGGAATTTCCAACGGTAGCAAATCATAATCTTTTACGATCAGGTTGAATTTTCCGGCTATTTTTTCGGCCTTGTCTTTGGTACGGTTAATTAGTGTGATATGGTCATTTTTGGTATGTTTTACCAGGTTTTCACACGTATTTCTTCCTATTTTTCCTGTTCCGAAAAGCAATATGTTTTTATTCCTGATATCCGGAACATTATTCATTATGTATTGTACCGAAGCAAAAGAAACAGAAGTAGCTCCTGAACTTAATTCGGTTTCATTCTTGATTTTTTTGCTGGCCTGTATCACCGAGTTTACCAGTCGTTCCATAAAAGCATTGGCCAGTCCTTGCGATTTTGCTTCCGAAAAACTGGATTTTATCTGGCTAATGATTTCAAAGTCACCTAAAATCTGGCTATCCAAACCGGTTCCTACTCTGAAAATATGGCGTATCGCTTCCTGGTTTTTATAGATAAAGCCTACTTTTTGAAATTCATCCACGCTACCAAGGCTGTTATCGCAAAGTAATTTAATTAACTGAAATGGGTGTTCCGCAAAACCGTAAATTTCGGTTCTGTTGCAAGTAGAAGTAACAATCAGACTGCCAATACCGTTTTCTTTTGCCTGTTGCAAAACATCGGACTTAGCCTGATTTCCTAAACTGAATTTCCCTCTAATCTCTGCATCAGCTTTCTTGTAACTCAATCCAACTGCATAGAAGTAATGATGCTTTGACAAGTTATTTTTATTCATAGTGCCACTTTAAAGTATAACGAAACTGAACCTTAAACGGATTCCATTTCGAACACCACAAAATTATAGGTATACGTTTTATAAAAATAACGCTAAAAGTGCTATTTGTGTCGCTGTGAGATATTTTGATAATTTTGGCCATTATAAATTAGAAAAACTATAAATTTGCAGTGAAATCAGCATTTGACAGCTTTTTTGTTTAGAACCATTCTAAATAAAAATCTTTCCGGTTTTAAAATTATTACGATAAAAAATACCGCTATGAGTTCAGCCGAAGAAATCAAAATCGAAGATGATTTTATCATCATCCGGATTCAAAATGACAGCGACGAAACTTCGCACTTTGAACGCGAGGTAAATGTTGACCTTATACAGTTTCATTTTGGTATCAAAGGGCGGGCAAAGTTTATTTTTAATCAGGGGCGTTATGCTTTAGACCTCAGAGAAGACCTTTCTCTTTTTCTTTACAACCCCCAAAAAGAGCTTCCTGTACATTTGGAAATTGCACCCCATTCCTGGGCTATTTCCGTATTGATTTCTATCAAAAAATTCCATGGCCTGTTTTCTTCGGAAGCGGACTACATCCCTTTTTTAAGTGAAGAAAACAAAGACAAGAAATACTATAAAGACGAACCTATCAGCCCGTCCATGTCAATCGTACTGAACCAGCTATTCAACTTCAACCTGCATCCGTCCATAAAAAACCTCTACTTTAAAGGTAAGGCTTATGAGTTATTAAGTCTTTATTTCAACAGAAACGAAGACCCGAATGCAGAACAATGTCCGTTTTTGGTTGATGAAGAAAACGTTCTCAAAATCAGAAAAGCAAAAGATATTGTCATAGCCAATATGGCAGAGCCACCGGGATTACAGGAGCTTGCTGACCAGGTAGGAATCAACCTGAAAAAGCTAAAAATGGGTTTCAAACAGATTTATGGCGACAGTGTTTACAGTTTTCTTTTTGATTATAAAATGGAATTTGCCCGAAAATTATTAGACAGCGGTTCGTATAATGTAAATGAAGTCGGATTAAAAATAGGCTACAGCACAGCCAGCCACTTTATTGCCGCATTCAAGAAAAAATTCGGCACCACTCCAAAAAAATATTTAATGTCGATTGCCGTAACTAACTAAGTGCAATCCGTAACCCCTGATTAAAGGAATAAAAACAAACAAATGAAAGGCGTATTATTAGTAAACCTTGGCTCTCCAAAAAGCCCCGATCCCAAAGACGTAAAACCCTATCTTGATGAATTTTTAATGGACAAATACGTTATCGACGTTCCTTATTTATTAAGAGCTTTATTAGTGCGTGGCATTATCTTAAGAAAACGTCCGGAAGAATCAGCCCATGCCTACAAAAAAATCTGGTGGGAGGAAGGCTCTCCATTAATGGTACTTTCCGTAAGAATGCATAAAAAAGTACAGGCTAAAGCAACGATTCCGGTTGCCCTGGCTATGCGTTATGGCGAAATGACAATTGAAAAAGGACTTCAGGAACTGCATGAACAAGGCGTTACCGAGGTATTGCTTTTCCCATTATATCCGCAATATGCAATGGCTTCAACACTGACTATTTTGGTATTGGCAGAAGAAATCAGAAAGAAGAAATTCCCGCATATGAAGTTTACCGATGTTCCTGCTTTCTATAATAAACCGGACTATATCAAAAATCTTGCAGATTTAATGAAGAAGCATCTGGAAGGGTTTGATTATGACATGCTCGTATTTTCATATCATGGAATTCCGGAACGCCACATCCGAAAAACTGACGTCACAAAATCACACTGTAAAATAGATGGCTCATGTTGTGCTACCCCATCTGCAGCACATGCTTTTTGCTACCGCCATCAATGCTACGAAACCACAAAACTTGTCGTAGAACAGCTCAATATTCCTAAAGAAAAGTATTGCCTGACCTTCCAATCCCGACTTGCCGGAGACAAATGGCTTGAACCTTATACTGATATTGAAATCAACAATATGCCGGCCAAAGGAATCAAAAAGATTGCTGTGGTAACACCTGCCTTTGTAACCGACTGTTTGGAGACTTTGGAAGAAATCGCAATGCGTGCCAACGAAGATTTTGTAGAAAACGGTGGAGAAGATTTTTTGGCTATCCCATGTCTGAATGATGATGACAATTGGGTAGAAACCGTAAACAATTGGATTGAAGATTGGGCTTCAGAAAAAGCAACAATCTGATAATTTTTTTACATTCTGATCGATGGAAAACTATTATGAATACTTAAAATCCCTGCACCTGATTTTTGTAATCACCTGGTTTGCGGGATTGTTTTATATCGTCCGCTTGTTTGTCTACCAAATTGAAGCTTCGCAAAAAGAATCTCCTGAAAAGGAAATCCTGCAAAAACAGTATAAAATAATGACCTATCGCCTGTGGTATATCATCACATGGCCATCGGCAGTATTAGCCAGTATTTTTGCATTCTGGATGCTGTTTTTTACACCACAGGGAAATTTTTGGCTGCAACAATCCTGGATGCATGTCAAACTTGGCTTTGTTTTTGCTTTGTATCTGTACCATTTGAAATGCCATCAGATATTTAAACAGTTGCAAAATGACGAGGTAAAACATACTTCTAATTTTATGCGTCTTTGGAATGAAGGTGCTACAATCATACTTTTTGCTGTAGTTTTTTTGGTAATTTTGAAGAATGCCGTCAATTGGATTTATGGAGTAGTCGGGATTTTCCTGTTTTCTATACTGATTATGCTCGGCTTCAAATTTTATAAAAGAATACGGGAAAGAAACCAGTCTTAATGCTGAAACCTATCAAAATAAAACGCTTATCACTTCGTGTCAGAATCTTCCTTTCGATGATTTTCCTGACCCTGATTTCGTCCATTTTGATGGCTTCACTTTCCGTTTACCAATTCAAGACTGCAGCAAAAGAATATCATGAAGAACGTCTGGAGCGTAGAGAAACGGCTGTTAAAGAGCACATTAATTACATACTGAACACAACTACTTATCCGTTGACTACGGAAAATCTGCCGCTTATTTTTAAAGACGAGATTTATAAACTGGCGGACATCCATAGTTTGGCCATTAATATCTATAGTCTGGACGGAAAATTGCTCAAATCTTCCAAGGCTTCCTTTACGGTGGATACCATTTTGCCGCCTATTCCAAATTATATTTTGAAATTGGTACAGTCTTCTATGGACAAACGATATGTAGATGTCCAAAGTATTGAAGGAAAAAAATTCCGTTCTTCCTATACGCAAATCAAGGATACCAAATTCAAGCCTTTGGGAATTTTGAACCTCCCCTATATTCCGGATGATGGTTTTTACGAAAGAGAACTTCGGAATTTCCTAATCAGTCTGGGGCAGGTCTATTCCATCATGTTGATTATAGCATTTGTGCTGGCTTATTTCCTTTCGAGTTATATTACAAAGTTTTTAAAATCGATTACCGATAAAATCACAGAAACCCGATTCAATCAGAAAAACGAGAAGATTGAACTCGAAGAAAGCAGCAAGGAAATTGCCTTGCTGGTCCATGCCTACAACTCCATGGTAGAAGAACTGGAAGAAAGCGCCTCGAAATTGGCACAAAGTGAAAGAGAACAGGCTTGGCGTGAAATGGCAAAACAGGTAGCACACGAAATCAAAAATCCTTTGACTCCTATGCGTTTGACCGTACAGAGTTTCCAAAGAAAATTTGACCCGAATGACCCGGAAGTAAAACAAAAAATGTCGGATTATTCCAATACGCTTATCCAGCAAATTGACACCATGAGTTCTGTGGCTTCGGCTTTCTCAAATTTTGCCTCGATGCCTGCACAGCAAAACGAAACCCTTAATGTGGTGGATGTGGTACAGCTTACACTGGATATTTTCAATGAAGATTATATCGAATTCCGAAGCGATGAGAAGGAAATCATTACGATTATGGACCGCACCCAGCTTATCCGTATCGTAACAAACCTGGTCAAAAATGCCATTCAGGCTATTCCGGAACATCAGACCAAAAAATCAGTAATTGTTTCTGTCAAAAAAGAAGGAGAACAGGTTTTAATCAGCGTACAGGATAACGGAACCGGAATAGAAACAGACAACCTCAACCGAATTTTCGAGCCCAAGTTTACCACAAAAAACAGCGGCATGGGATTGGGATTGGGAATCATCAAAAATATTATTGAAAATTATAACGGAACTATTACTTTTGAAACTGCATCAGGAAAAGGAACCATTTTTAGTGTCTACCTTCCTATAATTAAAATGTAATTTCGACAAAGACATAACAACCATAAATTTATAAATCATGAATTACGAAAATATTCTGGCAGCTTCTGAAAATGGCATTGCTACGATAACCATTAACAGACCAACAAAATTAAATGCTTTAAATAAAGCTACGATTGAAGAACTTCATTCAGCTTTTGATGCATTCGACAAAGACCATTCTATTCGCGTAATCCTATTGACCGGAAGTGGTGACAAGGCTTTTGTTGCCGGTGCTGATATTTCTGAATTTGCCAATTTTT
Source organism: Flavobacterium sp. 38-13 (assembly GCF_001899155.1). Classification (NCBI taxonomy): domain Bacteria; kingdom Pseudomonadati; phylum Bacteroidota; class Flavobacteriia; order Flavobacteriales; family Flavobacteriaceae; genus Flavobacterium; species Flavobacterium sp. 38-13. The sequence continues at coordinate 214,856 of NZ_MKVG01000012.1, read as the reverse complement.
CAGTTTCAGAAGGTGCTGAACTGGCTGCAAAAGGACAAGCTACCTTATTTGATTTTGTAGAAAATTTAAAAACGCCTGTTATTGCAGCAGTAAACGGATTTGCACTTGGTGGCGGATTGGAACTGGCCATGTCATGCCACTTCAGAATCGCTTCAGACAATGCAAAAATGGGACTCCCGGAAGTTTCTCTAGGTGTAATTCCGGGTTATGGCGGAACACAAAGACTACCTCAACTGGTTGGAAAAGGAAAGGCGATGGAACTTATCATGACTGCCGGAATGTTAACCGCAGAAGAAGCCAAAACAGCCGGCTTGGTAAACCATGTCGTGCCGCAATCTGAATTACTGGAACTGGCAAACAACATTGCACAAAAAATCATGAAAAATTCTCCGGTAGCTATCGGGAAAGCTATTGAGGCTATCAATGCCAACTTTAAAGACGGTGTGGACGGTTATGCTGTAGAAATCAAAAACTTTGGAGATGCTTTTGGAACAGACGATTTTAAAGAGGGCACGGGTGCTTTCTTAGAAAAAAGGAAGCCTTCTTTTACAGGAAAATAAATTCAATAAGACCCCATCGAAATGATGGGGTTTTTTATTTATATTCGGTGCAAAATCCCCACACATGAAACTATTTTTACAATTTCTTTTTATTTCTGCTTTTGCAATTTCCGCTAAAGCACAGGATATTCCTTTTAAGGTTTTAAAAAGTGAAATTTTCAAAGACGAATTCAAGGAGTCCAATATAGTTTTTGCTGAAGAGGCAGAAAATGGCGGTATTTTAATTATCCGTTCCTATGTAAGCGGTGGATTATCATCCGGAAGAGGTTATTATATTGAAGAATACGACTCAAACTTAAAACTGGTAAAGGAATACGAACAACCTTTAAAATATGCCAATTTTGAAAAATACGGAACCGTTTTAGGAATTATAAAAGGCGATAAAGACATTCAGTTTGTTGACATGTTTTACAATATTAATGAAAAAGCCTATATCTGTTCAGCCTATATTGTTGATTTTAACAATTCAAAAACATCCAAAAAAGAACTCTTTAGGTTGTCTCGTGAAGAAATAAAGCAATATGGAAATTTCTTTATGAATCAGACCTTCTATTCGCAAGACACCAAAATTTATGAAGAGCCAGGGAATGAATCAGGTGTTTCAATGATTGTAAATGAAGATCGAACGGCTTTTGCAATCACAATCGATATGAAAACTGAAAAGTCAGAAGCTTTAAAACTGTACCTTTTTGATAAAAACTTAAACAAAAAATTTGAACACATTTTCGTAAGAGAAATTAAGGACAAAAAGTTCCGCTATGAAAATGTAGATGTTTCAAAAGATGGAAATGCGCTTTATCTATTAGGAAAAGTTTATGCCGATGAAAAGAAAAACAAAAAAACAGGAGGCAAGTACCAATATGAATTGACACGATTTTCTTTTGAAGGACAAAAAACTCAGGTTTTTGACACCGAAGAACATTTTTCAGGAAGCATGACAACAATAGCCTCTCCAGATAAAATTACGTGTATAGGATTCTATTCTGACCAAAATGACAACCATTTTAAAGGGATTAGTTATTTTGAACTGGATCCTGTTTCATTGGCCATCCGAAAATCTAAGTTTAACCCATTTAGCCAACAATTTATGATTGACAAATATGGTGAAGAAAAAGATAAAGAGTTAAAAAATCTCATTTTCAAGAAAATCCATATCACAAAGAATAATGATATTATTTTCAATGCAGAAGAATTTTATGTTTCTTCAAATAACAATCAAACTTTTTTTAATTATGACGATATCGTCAGCGCAAAAATTAATACTGACGGAGAATTAGTTTGGGCAAGAAACATTAACAAAGCTCAATTTACTACAGATACTGATGCTTATATTTCATACACTTCAACAATCAAAAATGACGATACTTATTTTTTCATCAATGCCAGTGAAAAAATCAAAAAATTAAGTAATGATCGAATCTTATTTAAACATGTCAGAAAAAATAAGTCGAATTTGAATATTATCCGAATCAATAAAAATGGTGATTTCGACTTTCAGGAGGTCTTAAATAATGAAAGTAACGAGGTTCCATTTATGGTTTCACAAGGAATCGTAAACAAGGAATCCGTATTCTTTTTAGGAAAAAAAGGAAAGGATAAGCAATTGTTGAAAATCAGTTTATAATGAATAAAAAAGCCAGAATTTAATTCTGGCTTTTTTATTATCTCTTCCCTTCACATTCCGCAAAAAACTGTTCTAAGAACTTTTCCATATAGGTATGTCTTTCTTCGGCTATTGCTTTACCGGATTTGGTATTCATCCTGTCTTTCAGCAACAATAGCTTTTCATAAAAATGATTGATTGTAGGTGAAACGGCACTTTTATACTCCTCCTTACTCATGTTCATATTAGGCGCTAATGTCGGGTCATACAGCGCCCTGTTTTTAAATCCGCCGTAATTAAATGCTCTGGCAATTCCTATCGCTCCAATGGCATCCAAACGGTCAGCATCCTGAACAACGTCTAATTCTGTTGAAGAAAATTTACGCTCGAAATTGCCGCCCTTAAAAGAGATATTCTCGATGATGTTTACTACATGAATTATTGTTTCTTCCGGAACATTCTGAGATTCTAAAAACTCCCAGGCCAGTTTAGGCCCGATTGTTTCATCTCCGCCGTGAAATTTGCTATCGGCTATGTCGTGTAGCAAAGCTCCCAAAGCCACGATTGTGATATTACAGTTTTCATCTTTGGCAATGTTCATGGCATTGTTGTACACTCTTTCAATGTGGAACCAATCATGGCCTCCTTCGGCATCTTTAAGTTTTTCTTTTACAAAAGCAATTGTCTTTTCTATTAGTATTTTATCCATAGTTGTGTGAGAAAAAAAATCCTCTCTGTAAAGAAAGGATTTGGTTTATTATCTTAATGTTGCAGGTTCAACCCATTTAAAAATATGCGATTCTGCAGGAATGACCAATCGTTCTGAAATCTTTGCCATTCTTGCCGGAAGCTTCATCAGGTAATCTCTGGCTTTTTCTGCCTCGTCTGTTAATCCTGTAATTTTGCTGATATCCCATTTGTCAATCAGTTTTTGCATAATGTCAATATAATCAGTTGCCGTATATACGCCAATTCTTTGTGCCGAATCTGAAAAAAGTTCAAAAGCGGTGCTTATCTTTTCACCTGATTCTCTTAAAAAATGAGCCGGCATGACAATCTTTTGTTTCATCATGTATTGGAAAGCCAACATCATTTCGCTTGGGTCTACCTGAAAAATTCTGTGTACAAATTCCGAATAGGCATGATGGTGGCGCATTTCATCACCTGCTATCAGCTTGCATAATTTGGAAAGTTTTTTATCTCCAAACTTCTTCGCTATTTGTGAAACCCTGTTGTGCGAAACATAGGTTGCCAATTCCTGGAAACTGGTATAAACAAAATTTTTATAAGGGTCTCTTCCGGTACCAATATCAAATCCGTCATTAATTAAATGCTGTGTCGTCATTTCAATTTCACGCATGTTGACACGTCCGGAAAGGTAAAGGTATTTGTTTAGCAAATCGCCATGACGGTTTTCTTCCCCTGTCCAGCTTCTTACCCATTTTGACCAGCCATTGCCACCTTCGTCAACCTGATTTACGCCTTCCACATCCATCAACCAGGATTCATAAGTTGGAAGTGCTTCTTCTGTAATAGTATCGCCAACTAAAACCACCCAAAAATCATACGGTAGTTCTTTTGCTATTTCTCTTAATTCTTTTACGTCTTCAAAAAAAGTTTCGCTTCGGGAATCAGGCAAAAGGTCAGAAGGCTGCCATATATCCTCCACAGGAATCAAATACTGGTCAACAAATGCATCAATATTTTTCTCTAGAAACTGCATTACTTCTAGACGAATGTTTTTTACAGACATATTTTAATTTTTTATTCCGTCAACTACTGCCTTTTCTGTTTCTTTCATCAACTCATCAAAAGGTACTTCTGCCACAGCAATTGGCTTATGAGCAGTAAAGGTAAGGCGATTTCCTAAACCTACAGGAAAAAAGCCATATTTAACAATTTTCCAAGAGTTGTTTATGGTTATTGGGACTACTACTGCCGAAGGTGCATTTTTGCATAAGATTTTCAATCCTGTCTGTGCAAATTCTTTCGGTTTTCCGGTTTTGCTTCTTGTTCCTTCCGGAAAAATTACTGCTGCCCGATTGTGCTTTTCAATATACTCTCCCAATCCTTTAATGACAGGCAATGCCTGTTTCGGATCTTTTCTGTCGATTAATACAGAGCCTCCATGCCTTAAATTATAAGAAACACTTGGAATTCCCTTGCCTAATTCTTTTTTGCTTACAAATTTCGGGTGGGATTTTCTGAAAAACCAGATTATGGCAACAATATCATACATGCTTTGGTGGTTGGCAACAAAAATTACCGGAACTCCTTTAGGTACCAATTCCCTTCCTTCCACTTTATAGGTTGTTCCCAAAAGATGGGTTGCCCTAAGCAAACATAAATTCAGATAATCGACACTTTTTTTATGTGCCTGGTATCCAAAAAGGTTAAAGCACAGCCATTGGATGGGATGAAAAATCACCAAAATAAGCCCGAAAATCAGATAGTATACAACAGAAATCGGATATGAAATTAGTTTTTCCATAATTGTTATAATTCCCCGCAAAAGTACTAATTATATTTTTGTTTATTTTAATCGAAAAACAGCAAATTTCTAACAAAAAATAACTCTTGCCACGTAGAAAAAAAGAACTATTTTTACGAAAAATAAGTGCCAATTATAAATGGAAGAAAAATGAGTTCAGAGAAAGAAGCCAAATTAAAAGCGTTACAGTTAACGCTTGACAAATTAGATAAAACTTACGGAAAAGGAACCGTAATGAAGCTTGGTGACCAGGCAGTTGAAGAGGTAGAAACGATTCCTTCCGGGTCTTTAGGATTGGATTTGGCTCTTGGAGTTAACGGATATCCTAAAGGAAGAATCATTGAGATTTATGGTCCTGAATCTTCCGGTAAAACAACCCTGACATTGCATGCTATTGCCGAAGCTCAAAAAGCAGGTGGTATTGCTGCTTTTATTGATGCAGAACACGCTTTTGACAGAAATTATGCAGAAAAACTGGGTGTTGATATCGAAAACCTGATTATTTCACAGCCTGACAATGGTGAACAGGCTCTGGAAATTGCAGAAAACCTAATCCGCTCCGGTGCTATTGACATTGTAGTAATTGACTCCGTTGCCGCATTGACTCCAAAAAGTGAGATTGAAGGCGAAATGGGTGATTCAAAAATGGGTCTTCACGCCCGATTAATGTCACAGGCATTGAGAAAATTGACCGGAACTATCAGCAAAACAAATTGTACCGTTTTCTTTATTAACCAACTTCGTGAAAAAATTGGGGTGATGTTTGGAAACCCTGAAACAACAACGGGTGGTAACGCACTTAAATTCTACGCATCTGTTCGTCTTGACATCAGAAGGTCTTCTCAGATTAAAGAAGGTGAAAATGTCATTGGTAACAGAACGAAAGTCAAAGTAGTAAAGAATAAGGTTGCTCCTCCATTCAAAACAGCAGAATTTGACATCATGTATGGCGAAGGCGTTTCAAAAACAGGAGAAATCCTTGATTTGGCAGTAGAATTTGAAGTTGTGAAAAAGTCCGGTTCGTGGTTTAGTTATGGCGACACCAAACTTGGACAAGGTAGAGATGCCGTAAAATCCCTGATTAAGGACAATCCTGAATTAGCGGAAGAATTAGAACAAAAAATCAAATCGCTGATTAAAGAAAATAATGATTAATTAAAAAAACCCGAAAATTTTCGGGTTTTTTTATATCCTAACGCAACCTTTGGCCTATATACACATCTAAACAATAAAGCATAACAGAATACAGAGAATGAAAAAATTAATTTCGATTTTATTTTTAGCAGTCATAACAATCGGTGCGTTTAGTTCCTGCGAATTAAATGATGATAATACTGTTAGTTACCATTTTGAGCTGATTCCTACAGAAAGTGCGGTATTTCCTCAAAGTTTTGTGATTGGAAGAACGTATACTATAAAAGTATATTATAAAAGACCTACCAGCTGTCATTTTTTCGAAGGGTTCTATTACGAAAAAAATTTAAATGTCAGAACAATAGCAGTACAAACAGGCGTACTCAATGCCAGTAATTGTACAGAATTGAATGAAGAGCCAGTAGAAGCAACATTTGATTTTATGCCTACAAACGAGAATACATATATTTTTAAATTTTATAAAGGAAAAGACCAATACGGGCAAAATCTTTTTCTGGAATATGAAATACCGGTAGTGCCAGAATAATTTTTAATTTATAAAGAAAAACTTTTGAGTTTAGAACAACTCATATACGGTTGCAGAGATCATGATACCAAAGCTCAAGAACAATTATATAAGCTATTATCACCCAAATTGTTCAGTGTTTGCTTGAAGTATTCGCGGAATTATGTAGAAGCCGAAGATAATCTTCAGGACGGATTCCTTATTATTTTCAACAAGATAAACCAATTCAATTTCAAAGGGTCTTTTGAAGGTTGGGCAAAAAGGGTAATGGTTAACAATATCCTCCAAAAATACAGAGGGAACTCCGTTTTTGAAATCGTCAATGACACTATTCCTGACGAAGCAGAAGTCGAGATTGATGATGAAAATGTTTCTCTTGAATTTTTGATGAAAATTATACAGGAACTACCTGACAGATACCGATTGGTTTTTAACCTTTATGTAATGGACGGCTATTCACACAAAGAAATTGCCGAAATGCTTGATATCACAACCGGAACAACAAAATCTAATCTTGCACGCGCAAAGATGATTTTAAAAGAAAAAATAGAAGCTCAGGCCGGAAACGGAAATTATACAGCAGCAAAATGAGTGAGAAAAAAAATATAGAACGGCTTTTCCAAGAGAAGTTCAAAGACTTTGAAGCAATACCTTCACCTGAAGTCTGGGACAATATCGAAGCAAAGCTCAAAGAGAAGAAAAAAAGAAGGGTTATTCCATTATGGTTTAAGCTTTCGGGAGTTGCGGCTATATTGCTTATCGGATTCATGATAGGCGACGGAATCATAAACAGCCCAATAAAAACAGATACTGATAACGGAGTCGTTGACCAAAATGCTACGGACGTTGACCGTTCAAAAGATTTGACACCAATGCAAAGCCCAATCAAAAGCAAGGAGGTCGTTACTGAAAATGAAAATGCCGTTACTGAAACTAAGAATACTGATTTAGAAAAAAACAATCCGACACAACAACATAAAAATTCTGAAAATCCAGAGCAGGACCAACTGAACAAGTCAATTATTTCAGGAAAGAATAAGGCCAAAAACACGGCTATCGCCAGTCAGGATAATACTGACCGGGAACGCCTAAAAAATACAGCCGACAAAAATCTTCCTGTTATTACAAATCAAAAAACGAAAACAGAATCCGGACTTGCCAGCCAAGGGCCTGCTCAACAACATAACCGTCCGAAAAATGCCAATCAAAACAAATTCAACGGCAAAAACCAGGAAGATGTTTTTAACAAAGCTGGCATTGCAGATTCCGGAAATAAAGAAAAAAATCAGGCAAAATCAATTATAAACCAGAATTCAAATAAAATTTCAATTCCGGAAAATCGAAACGAAGGAGAAAAACAATTGGCCGTTTCTGAAAAAAAATCAAATGACCTTTTGCGAAAAAACGACAATGTTTCAGAACGCAACAAACAGTCTGACAAAGAGAAAAATAATAATTCCCGAATCGCTTTTGACACCGAAGCATTCGAGAAACAAAAAAAAGATTCGGCAGCTGTTGCTACTGCCGAGCCTAATCCGCTGGAAGAATTGCTAAAAGAAAAAGAAAAAAAACAACAAGCGGTCACAGAAACTAAGGTAAATAGGTGGCAGATTACGTCAAACGTAGCCCCTATTTATTTTAGTTCTGCTTCCAAAGGTTCACCAATTAACCAGCAGTTTGCAGACAACAGCAAAAGCTATGAGAAAAATCTGAGCTATGGTGTTGGTGTTAATTATGCAATAAACAAAAAATGGTCTATCCGCGGAGGTGTGAACAAACTGACTTTAGGTTATAATACAAACAATATTGTTTATTATGCCGGCTTATCGGATGCTGTTGCTAATGGCGAAGTGTTTTCGCCAAGCAACATTCAGGAAAGCAGAAATGTCACGGTAATTGTTGAAGATAATACAGCTGCCAATACGGTATCGTTTGATAATGTTCCGGGCAAAAAGGCTGGCTCGTTAAATCAGACTATGGGTTATGTGGAAGTTCCGGTTGAGCTTTCGTATAAGATTCTGGATGATAAATTTGGTATCTCTTTAATTGGTGGTATGAGCACGTTATTCTTAAATGAAAACAGCCTATCCGTAGTATCTCCGGGTATGTCTACCTCAATTGGAAAAGCATCAAATTTAAATGACGTTTCTTTTACTTCCAATATCGGAATCGGATTCAAATACAAGTTTTGGAAATCATTCGAAGCGAATGTTGAGCCAAAATTAAAGTATCAGATTAATACATTCAGTGAAAATGCTGGTGGATTTAAGCCTTATTTCATAGGCTTATATTCCGGAATCAGCTTTAACTTTTAGATAGTTGGTTTTATAGTTTAGTTAGGTTCGTCATTAAATACGTTAATGACAAAAAAAAGCGTCGTGGTTAGGCGCTTTTTTTGTTACTGAATTTCAAGAGTTGTTTGTAAATGATTTCCCTTACTAATTCTTTTATCTGCTTGATTTCCTTCTTATCTGCATTGTGGCCTTTTGTTTCCACAAAACGATGAATTTTGGCTCGCATGAGGCCTGGGCTCCCACTCAAAAAAGTATAGGAGAATCGTTTTTTATTATCTGCAAAAGTCATAGGAACAATGGGTATCTGATGTTCCAGCGCCAAACGAAAAGCTCCGTCTTTGAATTCATCCAAAAGAACCGACTCATCATCCGGAACGCCTCCTTCCGGGAAAATACAAATACTAAGTCCCTGTGCCAATCGTTTTTGGGCACGGTTGAAAACCTCCATCCTGCTTTTGGAACTGCTTCTGTCAACCAAAATACAGGTCCTTTTGTAAAAGAAACCAAATAACGGAATCTTGACCAGTTCTTTCTTTCCGACAAAAACAAACGGATTGCGTACCAGGGCAAGCATTAACATAATATCCGTCATGGAAGTATGATTGGCCACCAGCATATAACTTTTTCCTTCTTCGAGTTCCTGTTCACGTTCAACCTTATAATGGAAGCCCATTCCGAAAAGGATTATTTTAGCCCAAATTCTGGCCATAACAAAAAAGTAGGGATACCATTTCTCTTTTGAGATAGAAATAAGCAAAAAAGGCAGCATAATAATGATAGGAAGACCCATCAGAATATAGAACCATATCCTCCAAAGAATCCAAAAAACTATTTTAAAAATACGCATGCAGGTGGTGTATCAGAATTATTTATGAGGGCAAAACCTGGTTTTCAAATTTTGTCTCCCAAATGTAAGAATTCAAACCTTACATTTTGCCAAAACATTTACCTTTGCAAAAATTAAGTTATTATGTCAAAAATACTCACAGGTATTCAAAGTACCGGAACGCCGCATTTAGGAAATTTGCTTGGTGCGCTTCTTCCGGCCATCGAATTATCAAACAAGCCGGAAAACGAAACTTTTCTTTTCATTGCCGATTTGCACTCAATCACGCAGATTAAAAATGGAGAAACATTACGTCATAATACGTACAGTACTGCTGCAACGTGGCTTGCCTGTGGAGTTGATGTTAACAGAGTCACTTTTTATCGCCAGTCTGATGTTCCTCAAACAACAGAACTTTCATGGTATCTGAGCTGTTTTTTCCCCTATCAGCGACTAACGTTGGCCCATTCTTTCAAAGATAAGGCTGACCGATTGGATGACGTTAATGCCGGATTGTTTACCTATCCGATGCTTATGGCAGCAGACATTCTTTTGTATGATGCTGAATTCGTTCCTGTTGGAAAAGACCAATTGCAGCATATTGAAATCACACGTGATGTTGCTTCCCGTTTTAACCATCAGATGGGAGAAACTTTCGTAATTCCGGATTCGTATCTTCAAGAAGAGACAAAGTATGTTCCGGGAACAAATGGTGGAAAGATGAGCAAATCGGCCAACAATATCATCAATATTTTTTTAGATGATAAATCGTTGCGTAAACAGGTCATGTCTATCGAAACCGACAGCACTCCTTTGGAAGCTCCGAAAGACACCGAGAACTGTAAAATTTTTGCTATTTATAAACTGATTGCCAATGAAGAACAATTGGCGGCCATGACCGAAAAATATAAAAACGTAAATCGTGATTTTGGTTGGGGCCATGCGAAACAAGCCCTGTTCGAGCTTATTTTGGAAAGATTCAAAGTAGAAAGAGAAAAATACAACTACTATATGAACAATCTGGAAGAGGTGGACAAGGCCCTGCAACAAGGTGCTGAAAAAGCAAGAGCTGTTGCAGACAAAGTTCTGGAAAGAGTCAGAAAAAAATTAGGATATTAATCAAAGCCCCGAACTGTCGGGGCTTTATTTTTAAATAACTTCAAACAATTTGCCTGGCAACGGCCGTACCACTCCTTTGAGTTCCATGTTCAATAACAGGGAAGATATTTTGTGAACAGGGAAATTGCATTCTAAAGCAATAACATCCATCAATTCTTTCTCTTTTGCCTGCAAATAATTATAAACCGTTTGCTCCTCCTTATCCAATTCTACGAATAAGCGTTTCTGCACACTGGTTTTCTGCGTTTCCAAATCCCAGTTAAGCATATAAATCAAATCTGCCGCTGAAGTCAGCAGTTGTGCTTTTTGAGATTTAATCAGGTTGTTGCATCCCTGACTGTATTTGTCCGATGCTTTTCCCGGAAATGCAAAAACATCCCTGTTGTAGTCATTAGCCATGTTGGCTGTAATGAGGGAACCTCCTTTTTCTGCCGATTCAATAACGATAGTTGCTTCGGAAATACCGGCCACAATACGATTTCTACGAATAAAATTTTCCCTGTCAGGATTGGAAGAACTCCAGAAGTCGGTCATAAAACCACCTTTTTCCTGCATCCTGGAAACATATTTTTTATGAGCCTTCGGGTAAATCTGGTTTAGCCCATGGGCGATAATACCAATCGTTTGCAGATTGTGTTCCATTGCTGCCTGATGTGCAATAATGTCAATTCCATAGGCAAAACCACTAACAATAACCGGATTTAGCGGTGCAAGGTCAGAAATCAGCTTTCTGCAACATTCTCCCCCATACGGAGTTGCCTGTCTTGTTCCGACAATGCTTATAATTTTTCGGTTATTGAAATCGAAGTTTCCCGAAGCAAATAATAATATGGGGGCATCGAAACAATGTTTGAGCTTTTCCGGATAATTTTTACTTTGATAAAAAAACACATCGATAGCATTTGACGTGATAAACGCAAGCTCTTTTTCCGCCTTTTTAAAAACCGTCTGGTCTTTGAGATTTCTAATCAAAATACTTCCTATTCCTTCTATACTTTGGAGTTTTGAAGGTTTGGATTGAAAGATTTCTTTGGCATTTCCAAAATGCGCGAGAAGTTTTTTGGCAAGTATGTCGCCTACCGATTCTACTTTTTGTAAGGCTAATAAATAAAATAATTCTTCCTGGTTCATGGCAAATAATTGAATCTCAAATATAAAGACATTTTACTTAGATTGTTAATAAAATTTGTTGATAAAATTTTGACCTGACCAATGAATAAGTAACTTTGTTTCTATGAAGATTGAATTTTACATATCCCAACTTTTATATAGATATCAATGTGTTGCGGTTCCCGGTTTTGGAGCATTCCTTACGGAGATACAACCTGCAAGACTCAATGAAAGTACTATGGCGTTTTATCCGCCCAGAAAAGTGGTTTCTTTTAATTTTCATTTAAAGAATAATGATGGCTTATTGGCAAACCATATTTCGCAGGCCGAAAAAATCTCCTACGAAGATGCTGTAGCCCAAATCGAAACTACTGTTTCAGGATGGAAGCTGGCTTTGCAATTGCACAAATTGCTGGAGTTGAAAAACATTGGCCAATTGTCTTTAAATTCGGAAAACAATATTGTTTTTGAACCGTCAGATAGCCTGAATTACCTTACGAGTTCTTTTGGATTGAGCACTTTTGTTGCTCCAAAAATCCAAAGAGAAGTTTATAAGGAAGAAGTTGAGGCGCTTGAAGAAAAAGCACCAATAATTTTTACTCCGGAACGAAGAAATAGTAGACCTTATCTTAAATATGCCGCTATTTTTGTACTTGGACTTGGAGCAGCAGGTTTCTTTGGAAATGACTATTATCAGAAACAAATTGATTCTGAAAACCTGATTGTACAAAAAACGGTTCAGAAAAAAGTACAGGATAAAATACAGGAAGCTACTTTTTTTATTGAAAGTCCGCTACCTGCCGTAAAGCTGAATATCAAAGAGGAAAAGTTAGCTTATCATATTGTTGCGGGTGCTTTTAGAAATGAAGAAAATGCACAAAAAATATTCGAAAAGCTTAGTGCAAAAGGATATAAGGCAAGAAAAATAGCAAAGAACAAACATGGATTGCATCCTGTTCTTTACGGAAGTTTCTCTAATTATGCCGAAGCCCAAAAAGCAATGTCAAAAATCCAGAAAACAGAAAATCCGGAAGCCTGGCTTCTGATTCAGGAATTATAAGTCCAATCCCGATTCGTTCGGGATTTTTTATTTTTCCCCTAAAAAATTTATTACTGACTATCGGATTTAATTGCTATCTGTTACCTTTGCAAAAAAAACGATGCAAGCGAAAACTCCTTCTGAATCTGTAGCAATTCTAACTGATTTGGTTTTACCGGGCGAAACCAATCCTTTAAACAATCTTTTTGGCGGTGAATTACTGGCACGAATGGACAGAGCGGCAAGCATCGCGGCAAGGAGACATTCGAGACGTATTACTGTTACAGCTTCTGTGAATCACGTGGCATTTAACCGTGCTATTCCTTTGGGCAGCGTTGTGACTATTGAAGCTAAGGTTTCGAGGACTTTTAAAACATCAATGGAGATTTATATTGATGTATGGATTGAAGACCGCGAGTCAGGAATCAAAAACAAGGCAAACGAAGCCATATATACTTTTGTTGCTGTCGATGAAACCGGTCGTCCGGTAGAAGTTCCTGCCATACTTCCTGAAACCGAACTGGAAAAACAGCGTTATGATGCCGCATTGAGACGAAAGCAGCTTAGCCTTGTTCTTGCCGGAAAAATGAAACCAAATGAAGCTACTGAACTAAAAGCATTATTTATAGAATAAAAAAAGGAACCGTTTAGGTTCCTTTTTTATTTGCTTACATATTTGCTAACCAGGCTTGTGGATTTAACGTTGTTGCGTTTTGCATGATTACAAATTTCAAGGCTGTCTTGCCTGCTGCATTGGTTGTTACTTTTCCTATATTCTGCATAGCCGTTACTTTAGTTCCTTTGGAAACGCTCACAGAACTCAGATTCTGGTATACGGTGTAGAAATCTCCATGCTGGACGAACACTACCATGTTGTTTGGAGAAATCAGCTGTACTCTTGTTACTTCACCTGCAAAAACAGAACGTACTGAAGCACCGGAATCTGTCGTAATTTCAACACCGCTACTGTGAACGATAAGTGATTTTTGCAGCGGGTGCGGTTGGTCACCATACCTAAGAGACACAAAGCCTTTTGCAACGGGCCATGATAATTTTCCTTTGTTTGCCTTGAAATTATCCGAAATGATTTTTCCTTCCGGAGTCAATACAATTTTTGAAGAGTTTTCGATGGCTTTTGTTTCTGCAACAGTTGCTTTTGGATTCGCTTTTTTATTTGCTGCAGCTGTTTTTCTGTTGGCTTCGGCAATTGCTTCCCTAATTAACTTGTCAATCTTACGGTCAATTTCACGTGTTTCTTGTTGTTTTTTCTTGATTTCGGCAGTATATTTTTTGACGTCTTTTTTAATAGACTTCATTATTTTTTCCTGCTCTTCCTTATCTTTTTCCAGATTCTGCTTTTCTTTTTCATTTTCGACAATCAGCTTCTGTTTTTCTTTTTTCTGTATGCCTAACTTTTCGTTATAGGCTGCCAGCTCATCTGATTTTACCTTAATCTCTTCTCCCTGATTTTTTCTATAATTTGAATATTGCTTCATGTATTGGGCTCTTTTATAAGCCTGAAGGAAGTTTTTCGAAGAAAGCAAAAACATGGCCCTGCTCTGCTCGGAACGGCTCTTATAGGACTTGACAATCATTTTGGCATAATCCTTTTTAAGCTCATCAAGGTCTTTTTTCAGTCCGTTGATTTTTAACTGATTTGTATAAATGTCATCACTCAATAACTTGGCTTGCTTTTCGGTTGTAGCAATAAGTTTTTCCTGCAGTTTGATTTTTGCAGTCTGCTGGCTAATTTGTGTAACGACCGATTTTTCTTTTTTCTTTTCTGATTGCAAAGCATTTTCTGCTTCCCTGATTTCTTTCTGAAGCTGTGCTTTGCGTTCTTCCAATTTTCTCTGCATATCCGTTTGGCCCCAAACTATTGAAGTGGCCAGCAGCAGAAAAAGAGTAAATATGTTTTTTGACATAATTGGATATGTTTGTGCAAATCTAATCAATATATATTCTTTCATAGCCATCAGGAACACTGTACGGGAAAGTAAGGTTTTCGTTGAATGAAACTGAATTATAATCGATATTAATATTGACTTTCTTACCATTTTGGACTGCATCAATTATAATTTGTGATGGCAATACCATTTCCGGATATTCTTTATGACCGGGATAGAGAATCTGCAATCTCCTGTCTTCTTTTGATTGGGTAACTTCCTGTTTTTTTATCAAGTAATTTGCCGCTTCAAAATAAAAAGCCTTTTCGGTATTCTTATTTGAGGCATCTTGCAGTTTGTACAAGCTTTCGTCAATTGTGGTCGTGTATTTCCCTTTTGTCAGGTCATCCATGGCTTCACCAATAAGCATGTTCTGCACTTTTTGGAAATCCAATTCGGTCCCGAGCCACTTGCTCAGTGTAGAATAATCGCCCTCAAAAAACTTGTTCCCTATCTTTTCATAATATTTTACTTCCTGAGGCGTAATGAGTGCCTTGGCCATGGTAAATCCTAAAAAACGGACACTGATTAAAATCTGTTCGTCTTTCTTGATTCGGATTTCAGCAGAAACGCCCTGTGACATGTGGTCGTCTTTATACTTTGCACTGGCCTTGATATAGGCTGTCGAAAAATTCCTCTTGAGCTTATAATGGTTTTCAATTACTTTTGAAGAGGCGACCATTTCATTGGCTGTTCCTTCTGCAATTACTGCTTTCCTGGCATTGCATGAAAGTAGCATAAGGGCTCCAAAAGTTATGAAGATATATCTTTTCATTATTTTTTCTGTTTTAGTAACTGGTCTGCTTTCTGGAAATAAAATTCCTTCTTCTTCGCATCTCCAAGTCCGTTAAAAGCCTCACCTAATTGGATATTAAAGTTAATTTCCAAATCTCTGTTGTCAACGAGATAGTCCATACCCATTTCCAAAAAGTCTTTGGCTTTTTTATAATTTTTTATCTGGTTGTTCGCCAGTCCCGAGTAATAATAAAAATCCGGTTGCATAGGGAAAAAATCAATCAGGTCTGATGCTTTTTTTGCCAACACATCAAACTGCTTGTTTTCTGTATAGGCCTGCAATAAGAAAATATTAGACTCTACTTCCTGTGGATTATTTTTGGAATAGATTTCCAGATAGTGGATGGCGCGTTCCCAGTTTTTTCTTGCATAAAAAACCTTGCCTACTTCTTTAGTCAGCAGAGCCTGGTCTTCACTACTAAAATAGCCAACGGCCTTATCCAAATCAGTATTGAACTGCGGATTGTTTTTGACAAAAACCAAAAACTCTTTCAGGATTTTGCGTTTTACTTCCGTATCAATCTTCTTGCTTTCCAACACCTTATTCATGGCCGTAACTGCTTTATCTCCATCGTTATTATTAAGATGAAATTTGAAAAGTCCTACCTGGGCAAATTCTGAATCGGGAATTTCTTTTTCTAATTTTTTCGCGATTTCATATGCCTTTTCTTCCTGATTGCTTTCCGAATAAAGATAAATCAGGGCAATGTATTTTGACTCGTCTTTTGGATTTTTTTTAATGGCTTCCAAAAGCTGGTCTTTTTCTCCAATGCGGTACTTTGAATCTTTCAGGATTTGCTGCTTATAGGCATTTCTCTGAGGGGTTTCACCAACCGTATCATCCAAATCTTTTATGAGCGCCAAGGCCTTGTCATATTGGTCTGTATACATGTAAAGCGAGGTCAGGTCCTCTTTATATTTTATATCAAGCCCAATTAATTTATTGACAACAACTATTGCCTGTGTATAATCTTTTGTCTGGTAGCACACATCATACATTCCAACATAGAACCATTTATTTTTAGGGTCTATGAGGGAAGCCTGTGAAAACGACTCGTATGCTTTTTTATAATCTTTCAGGCTCAGGTAATTTTTACCCAATTCATAATAGACGACCGCATTTTGAGGCTGTAGCTTAAGGCATTTTTCCAAAGCGGCTATAGCTTTGTCATAATTTTCAATGCCTTTCTGCTTTAGTGATTCATAAAAACTATCCTGAAAACCATCTTCTGCCAATGCTATATCGTCCGGCTCAGCCTGGGCAAAAGTTTTGGCCGGAACGCATAACATTCCGAAGAAAAGAAGTGATAAGAGATAACTTTTAATTTTCATATTGGTTTTTTATCAAATTTTATTCCAAAACGGAATAATCGCCTATGCTTATGCTTGTGAAATTTCCGTCAAAGCTGGCGTGGTTTCCAATCATTGCATTATCCAAACTTGCATTTTTTATATGAGAATGCGTTTGAATTAAACTGTTTTTTATGGTACTGTTGATGACGTGACATCCTTTGCCTAAAGATACATTTGGACCAACTGTTGCGTTAATCAGGATTACGTCTTTACCAATATAGCATGGTGGAATGATTGTCGAATTTTCTGTCTTAACATCATAGTCTACCAAATGTTCGCCATCATTATGCAGGAAGCCTAACATTCTTGTATTGGTCTCCACAGTAACATTTTTGTTACCGCAATCCATCCATTCGTCAACTTTTCCCGGAACAAACTTCAATCCTTTCTCTTTCATGTTCTCCAAACCATCCGTCAGTTGGTACTCTCCTCCTTTTACAACATTATTATCCAATAAATATTGCAATTCATTTCTTAAAGTTTCTCCGGATTTGAAATAATAGATACCTATAATTGCCAGGTCAGAGACAAACTCTTTTGGTTTTTCTACAAAATCAACAATTTGATTCTGCCCGTTTAACTGCACAACACCAAAAGCACTCGGGTCGTCAACTTGTTTTACCCAGATTACACTATCTGCCTCTGTGTCCAGGGTAAAATCAGCACGAAAAAGCGTATCGGCATATGCCACCACTATAGGGCCGGTCATTGATTCTTTTGCACTCATAATGGCATGAGCTGTTCCTAATGGCTGTTCCTGATAATAAATTGTGCCTTTGGCCCCCAATTTTTCTGCTATTTCGACCAACTCAACTTCTACCTGCTTTCCAAAATCTCTGTGGATGATAAAGGCTATTTCTTCTATATCCTGATTGATTACACCGGCAATATCTTCAACAAGCCTGTGCACTATTGGCTTTCCGGCTATCGGAATTAGTGGTTTTGGAACTGTTAATGTATGTGGTCTTAAGCGAGAGCCTCGTCCGGCCATAGGAACTATTATCTTCATATAGTTTTCGTATTTTATTTTAAAGTTGGAAATCCAACCATGTTTGTTTTATTTATTTTACTCCTGTGCTTCCAAATCCGCCTTCCCCTCTTGATGTTTCAGACAGTTCATCTGCTTCCAGCCAGACTGCTCTTTCATGTTTGGCTATAATGAGTTGGGCAATTCTTTCGCCGTTTTCGATTACAAAAGCTTCATTTGATAAATTTACTAAAATCACTCCAATCTCACCACGATAATCGGCATCGACTGTTCCTGGAGAATTGAGTACGGTTATTCCTTTCTTTGCAGCTAATCCGCTACGTGGACGTACCTGTGCTTCATAACCAATAGGCAATTCTATGAAAAGTCCGGTTTTTACAATAGCTCTTTCTAACGGGCCCAGCGTAATGGGTTCAGAAAGATTAGCTCTCAGGTCCATTCCGGCTGAAGCCAGAGTTTCATAGTTTGGTAACGGATGCTGTGATTTGTTTATGATTTTAATTGTCATCAGATAAAAAGGTAAAATTATTATGTCTTAGGCTTTTCTTTTAATAATGCGAAGAATAGTTTCTTTTTCGTTGTAATATATGAAATACATGAATGCAATCAACATTGGGATTCCCACCCAATAATTTTCACGATATCCGTAAAAATAAATAAATGAGAAAAGAATAGAGATTATCAGATAACCGCCTATTGCTTTTTTATCATACGGAATCGGATAGTATTTATTGCCCCACACATACGATATAAACATCATGCTACCATACGCTGCAATGGTTGCAATTGCCGAACCGTAGTAGCTAAACGGCGGAATGAGCAGGTAATTCAACACCAGGGTTATAATCGCACCAATAATGGAAATATAGGCTCCTATATGCGTTTGGTTGGTAAGTTTGTACCATACAGAAAGATTAGTATAGATACCAAGAAAGAAATTAGCCAAAATAATCAGCGGCACGACTCCCATAGCATCCCAAAATGATGAATCACGAATCATGACTAGCTTTAGTATATCAGCAAAAACAATTACTGCCAATGTCATTAAAGACCCAAATATTACAAAGTATTTTGTAATTGTTGCATATGTCTGTTTTGCATTTTCATTGGAGGCATGGCTAAAAAAGAACGGTTCAATGCCTAAAGTATATGCCGTACGAAACAGTACCATAAAGAGACCTAACTTATAACAAGCGGAATAAATACCTACTTCTGCTTCGGCAATATCTGGCCGAAGCAGGTATTTTAATAATATCTTATCGAATTGGTCATTAATAGCAAAAGCAATACCGGCAATCATGATTGGAAATCCGTAGCGCAACATTTTTTTCCATAGTTGGAAATCAAAATGCCAGCGAACATGCATATAGTTGGGCAAAAATACCAACAAGGTCAGTAAACTTGCGACAATATTGGACACAAAAATATAGCCAACCTGAAAATCCTCAAAATACATGGAGCTTACAAAGCTTTCAGGGTTCTGTTGGGCAATTTTGGGAAGATAAATCAGGAAGAACAGGTTCAATCCTAAATTTACAGCCACATTCCCAATCTTTACCGCGGCATAAAACATTGGCTTCTGTCTGGCCCGCAGCTTCGAAAAAGGAATAATTACCAGGGCATCGAGCACTAATATCCAAATGACATAGGTTACATACTGCACCTCAATATCAATAAATTCTGCTACTGAAGTTCTGAAAAGAAGGGCAAGAACCAGAAAAAGAATACTGGTCCAAAAAATAGAAACGGTTGATGTTTCTACCACTGTTTTTTTATCGTCTTCGGTATTATAAAACCTGAAAAAGGCCGTTTCCATTCCGTAGGCCAGAATGACATTAAAAAAAATAAGATATGCAAAGATAATATTGACCTGACCATATTCTGCTTTTGGTAACAGTTCCGTATAAAGCGGCACCAAAAAAAAGCTAAACATTCTTGGTACAACTGTAGCAAGTCCGTAAATCGCTGTCTGCTTGAAAAGATTTTTGTATAAGCTCAAAATAGGTTTGGTCAAATTTATTTAACAAAAATAGCTAATTCTTTGATTTCAGAATCAATTTTATGTAGCAGTTTCACATAAAATATCAAACAAAAAGGTCGGCAACAATAAGTTGCCGACCTTTTAGAAAATCAGATATTGTGATTATTCTTTAACCAATTTAAAATTGTGTTGTCCGCCTTCAGCAAATAATTTAACTACATAAGTTCCTGCAGAAAGTTTACCGGTATTCAGTTGGAAATCTGACTGCCCTGCTTTTTGTGATAGAACTTCTTGTCCCAAAAGGTTATAAATCTTAACATCTTGTATGTCTGATTTATATTTTATGTTTAATACGTCTTTTGCAGGGTTAGGATATACCGCTAAAGAATTCAAATCGAAAGAGTTTGTACCTAATGCCGCTACATTTACCGTAAAGTCCAATGCTTGTCCATAAGAATCCAAAACTAATTCAAAGTCAGGAAAGTCAAAAGCAATAGCACAAGGTGTAGGATATAATACAATACCTTCCAATTCATCCGTCCAAACCTTAATAACACGGATACGTGTATTACCTACCGTTGCTGTCGAAGGAACCTGTATAGATGTTGAGGCTATAGCATCATCATTTCCCGTAGTACCGGTCAGCTTACCGATATAATAGTACTCTCCTGTATCAGTTAAAAGCCCATTTTGATTCCAATCCACATAAGCAATATATTCATTATCATAATCTCCATGAGAATTCCCTTGTACTTGAATCGTATAAGACTGTCCAGGAGTTACATTCGCAACTGTAGAAGTATGGTTTAAAAGTATTGTCGTCGCATCTGAATTTGTAATAGAAGCGCCTGCAAAATTTACTGAAGTTATTTCTTCCACATCTTCAACAACTGTAATATCACAATAAGGGTTTGGAAAGTTTTGAGCATACGCTCCAGCCCCAAAAAGGGCTAATAAAAAAGTAATTTTTTTCATAATAGATTATTTTGATCAATTACGAATATATAAAAAAAGCCAGCAAATGCTGGCTTTTTATCTAAAATTCATCTTTTTTATGCATTCAAAGCTTCGGCTCCACCAACAATTTCTAAGATTTCGTTGGTAATAGCAGCCTGACGTGCTTTGTTGTATGTCAACTTCAATTGGTTTCTCAATTCCGTCGCATTATCAGTCGCTTTGTGCATTGCTGTCATACGGGCTCCGTGCTCTGAAGCAAAAGAATCTCTGACTGCTTTATACAATTGTGTCTTCAATGAACGTGGAATCAATTCTTCAACGATTTGTTCTTTTGATGGTTCAAAAAGGTAATCTACCTGATTTTTACTTTCTGCCTTTACCGGAACGATTGGTAAAAACTGCTCCGTAATGATAACCTGGGTTGCAGCATTTTTGAATTGGTTATAAACCAGTTCAATCTTATCATAACTTCCCTCAGCATATAGCTTCATCAATTCTTCCGCAATTTCAGCAACATTATGGAAAGTCAAATTGTCGAAAACGCCATTATTATTCATAATTACGTTATTTGTCTTTCTGACAATGTCGTTACCTTTTTTACCGATAGTAACAAAATCAACCTGCTTTCCTGCATAGTTTTGCAAAAGGTTTTTAGTTTCTTTTACAACGTTAGAATTGAATGCACCACACAAACCTCTGTTTGATGTAATCACAACAATAAGAACTTTATTTACAGGTCTTTGGTCAGAATATTTTCCGCCGCTTTCCCCATCAAGTGAAGCGCTAACATTTTGTAGCAATTCAGTTAATTTTTCAGCATAAGGACGCATTGCCGTAATGGCGTCTTGCGCTTTCTTAAGCTTTGCAGCAGAAACCATTTTCATCGCCGATGTAATCTGCATCGTTGATGAAACGGAAGTAATTCTATTACGGATTTCCTTTAAGTTTGCCATTTTTATTAGTCTAAAAGTCCCAAGTCATAAAGACAAAAGTTTATTGAAACCCATCTATCTGGCTTTCTACTTTTGTCTTTAAGACATTTGACTATTTTTAGTTATATTTCGCTGATACTTCTTTAGCTACATTCTCGATAACATCAGTAATCTTGTCATCAAGTTTTCCAGCTTTCAAAGCATCAAGAGTATCTCTATGTTTGTTGTTCATGAATTCCAGGAAGTCTTTCTCGAATTCTTTTACTTTATCAACAGGAACGTTTCTCAATAAGTTTTTAGAACCCGCATAGATAATAGCAACCTGATCTTCAACAGTGTAAGGATCGTTCAAACCTTGTTTCAGGATTTCAACGTTTCTCTTACCTTTTTCAATTACGTTTAATGTAACGGCATCCAAATCTGAACCGAATTTAGCGAACGCTTCCAATTCACGGAATTGTGCCTGATCCAGCTTCAAGGTACCAGCTACTTTTTTCATCGATTTGATTTGTGCGTTACCTCCAACACGAGATACAGAGATACCAACGTTAATCGCAGGACGAACTCCAGAGTTGAACAAATCAGACTCCAAGAAAATTTGCCCGTCTGTAATCGAAATTACGTTTGTTGGAATATAGGCAGAAACGTCACCCGCTTGTGTTTCAATGATTGGCAAAGCTGTCAATGAACCACCACCTTTTACGATTGGCTTCAATGAATCTGGCAAATCGTTCATGTTTTTAGCGATGTCATCATTATTGATAACCTTACAAGCTCTTTCTAACAATCTGGAGTGAAGGTAGAAAACGTCTCCAGGATAAGCCTCACGTCCTGGTGGTCTTCTCAAAAGAAGGGAAACCTCACGGTAAGCTACTGCCTGCTTAGACAAATCATCATAAACAATCAATGCCGGACGTCCAGAATCTCTGAAGTACTCACCAATAGCTGCACCTGCGAAAGGAGCATAAACCTGCATCGGAGCCGGGTCAGAAGCGTTAGCAGCAACAATGATTGTATAAGCCATTGCTCCTTTTTCTTCTAATGTTTTTGCAATTCCTGCTACAGTCGAAGCTTTTTGTCCGATTGCAACATATATACAGAATACAGGCTGACCTGCATCATAAAATTCTTTTTGGTTCAGGATGGTATCGATACAAACGGTAGATTTACCAGTCTGACGGTCACCAATTACAAGCTCTCTTTGTCCACGTCCAACCGGAATCATCGCATCGATAGCTTTTACACCTGTTTGTAATGGTTCAGTTACAGGCTGACGGAAGATAACTCCAGGAGCTTTTCTTTCCAATGGCATTTCATATAGTGTTCCGCCAATAGGTCCTTTACCATCGATTGGCTGACCTAGAGTGTTTACTACACGTCCTACCATTTCTTCACCTACTTTAAGCGAAGCAATACGTTGTGTTCTTTTTGCTGTAGAACCTTCTTTGATTCCTGTTGATGGTCCTAAAAGAACGACACCCACATTATCTTCTTCCAAGTTCAAAACGATACCTTCCATACCGTTATCAAATTCTACAAGCTCACCGTATTGAACATTTGAAAGCCCGTACACACGAGCAATACCATCTCCAACTTGAAGTACTGTTCCAACTTCTTCCAGCGTAGCACCAGATTCAAAACCTGATAATTGCTTTTTTAATATTGCTGAAATTTCAGCAGGTTTGATTTCCGCCATTTTGTTTTATAATTTATACACTTTTCGTGTGGTAAAACTAATTACTAAACTCTCTTTTTAAAACTTGTAATCTGTTGGCAATTGAAGCATTGTATTGCTTATCGCCTATTCTTAAAATAAATCCTCCAATGATAGATGGATCTACTATATTTTGAATTGTAATTTTCTTATCTGAAAATTCTTTGATTTTCTCAGAAACTTTTGCTTCCAAAGCTGAATCCATTGGAATGGCTGTAGTTACTTTAGCCACTTCAAGTCCGTTCATTTCATCAAACTGAATTTTGTACTGTGACGCAACATCAGCAAGAATTTCAAATCTTTTGTTTTCGAATAGCAAGTGGAAAAGACTTTTAGTCACTCCGTTTACATTTGCGAAAACTTCTGTCAGGGCAGCTTCTTTAACACCAACTCCAATAGTAGGATTAAGGATGAAGGTATTAAGCTCTTCATTACCTTCTATTGTTGATGCAATTGAAGCCATATCATTATAGACATCCTGCGCTGCTCCATTGGTTAGCGCCGAATCTAAAATTGCTTTTGCGTATCGGATTGCTGCTCTAGTTCCTGACATATTAGTTCAATTTTACGTCACCTAACATTTTCTCAACCAATTTGGTTTGAGCTTCTTTGTTAGACAATTCGTCTTTCAATAATTTTTCAGCAATTTCAAGAGACAATGATGAAACCTGAGATTTCAATTCAGCCATAGCTGCATTCTTCTCCGCTTCGATAGCAGTTTTTGCCTGCTCAATCATTCTTTCTCCCTGAATTTGTGCTTCGTGTTTAGAATCTGCAATCATTTTGTCTCTCATTTCACGAGCTTCTTTCAATAAAGCATCACGCTCCATACGAGCTTCGTGTAAGATACGCTCATTGTCTGCAGTAAGGTTTTGCATTTCCTTACGCGCTGCTTCAGCAGATGCCAATGCGTTGTTGATTGATTCCTCACGTCCTTTTACAGCTCCTAAAATAGGCTTCCAAGCGAATTTTCTTAAAAGAATAAAGAAAACTATGAAGATAATTGTTGTCCAAAAAACTAAACTCTCTGGTGCAGTAAAATTCATAAACTTATATATTTAATTTGTTTGTCGTTTTTAAAAAACTTCCTGAAACCAACCGTTTCAGGAAGTTTTGTTTACTTTAAATTACTTTGCAATTAATGCAACAACTACTGCGAAAAGAGCAACACCTTCGATAAGTGCAGCTGCGATAATCATAGCAGTTTGAATTTTTGAAGTAGCTTCTGGCTGACGAGCAATAGCATCCATTGCAGATCCACCAATTTTTCCAATACCAATACCTGCACCAATTGCAGCTAATCCAGCACCGATTCCAGCTAATACCATAGTAATAAATTTATATAGTTAATAATTAATAAAACTCAAATTAATGGTGGTCGTGCTCTTCAACAGCCTGACCGATAAACAATGCCGACAACAATGTGAAAACATAAGCCTGCAATGCAGCAACCAACATTTCAAGGACACTCATGAACAATACGAATGCACCGGAAACCGGAGAAATCGCAACTGTTTTAAAGATGAATATCAATGAAACCAAACTTAAAATGATAATGTGACCCGCAGTAATGTTCGCAAATAAACGAATCATCAAGGCGAAAGGTTTTGTAAGCATACCGATGATTTCAATAGGAACCATGATTGGGTATAATGCTTTTGGAACCGGAGGAAGCAAAATGTGTTTCCAGTAATATTTGTTTCCGCTTAGCGTAGTTACTATAAAAGTAATTAATGCCATTACGAAAGTAAAGAATATGTTTCCTGTCAAGTTTGAGCTGAATGGGAAGAATGGAATCAAACCGATAAGGTTGTTAATCCAGATAAAGAAGAATATCGTTAAAAGATATGGCATGTATTTCGCATATTTTTTGTGACCGATATTTGGAATAGCAATGTCGTCTCTCACGAAAGTAACCAACGGCTCCAGGAAACCTGCCAGTCCTTTAGGCGCCATCTTGTTTTTCTTGTAAGAACGTGCTACAGCAGAGAACAACAAGAAAAGTACGATAGCCGACATTAGCATCGAGAAAACGTTTTTAGTGATTGAGAAATCCAAAGGTCTTGCTTCAAAGTTAAAAGCACCTTTGTCTTCTTCTGTCAGTTTTTCAAATTTATCTGCGTAAAAAATCACTTCATTATAACGAACGAATTCCTGTCCGTTTGCAGACACTACGTGATGTCCTGTATTATCATGGTGAAATTCTTTTGAAGAAAAAATCGTCAGTCCATTGTTTGTCCATAAAATAACAGGAAGGCTGAACGAAATTGGATGGCCATTCCAATCTGCAATGTGGAAATCGTGCGAATCTCCAATGTGTGAGTTAATCAACTCACTTGCATTAAACTCTTTCTCCTCATGGGCATTTAATTCTTTGTGGCTTCCGTGTACCGGATTTGCCGCTTCCGTTTTAACATAAATACTGTCAACCGTTGTACTGCCGAAGCTTGCTAAGGGAATACACGCTAAAAAAGCAGCCAGAATGAATTGGAGTGGTTTATTTGAAATTACCATTATTAAATTGTGTATCTAATTTTACGTTTCAAAAATTTTTGCAAAGGTACATATTTAATTCATACTTGAAAATATATCAATATAATTTTTAGTTATTTGGCTTTTGAATAATAATTCTTTAATATTCAAAGGAATTAGCGATTGTTTATTAAACGAATTGCAAAAAAAGTTTCAAAAAAAAGGAATAGGAAATATGGGATAAAAAAGGCAGTGACATCGATTATCGGGTCATTTACGTCAGCCTTTATTAATGGGATAAGAAAAACTACAGCCGCCATCATCTTGATAACACTCCCCGCAAGGAATGCAAAACCGGTCTTATCAAAAAAATTTTTGTTTACAAAAAGAAGAAAAAGATAGATTAGCAGGGTCGCTGCGATATGGAAAGTATAGATGCTCCATACCTGATAAAAAAATGCCATATCCGGAAATAGTTTTTCCGTGATAAAATATTGCGCAATAAAAAGGATTACTGAAAAAGGAATAAAATACTTTAAAAAAGCGAAGAGCCTGTGCATTATTTTTTGTTTAGATTTTTTACCTGCCGGATTACATTATATAGTGCTATAAAAACAGACAAAAGCGACAGAACAATTGTCCAGGTTGAAGAGTTATTTGAATATTTTTCGTCAAGCCACATGCCCAGATAGGTAAACGCAAAAATGATAATTCCCATCTGGAAGGGAATATTCATCAATGCTGCCCATTTGCTAAGCGATTTTTTCTTCTGGTCGTTGTTTTCCATCACCCGGATTTAAGTTTTTCACATTGGCCTTCATCGTACAGGAAGCACTAAATTCTGCTCCTGGTTCAACAGACAGCTTTCCTACGATAACTTCTCCGTAGATTTTTGCTTTGGCTTTTACGTTCAGGATTTCCATGACTTCAATCTTGCCGTCAAATTTTCCTTCTATGTCGGCATTTCTGCAAATAATATCTCCAATTACTTTTCCTGCCGGGCCAATGACAATTTTTCCTTTTGACTGGAAATTTCCTATGAGCTCACCGTCAAGACGGAAATCGGCCTGGGAAATGATGTCGCCTTTTATTATGGTTCCTTCAACAATCCTGTTGGTTTTTCCTAAAAGGTCTGTGTAGGATTTGGGATTCTTATCAAACATCTTTTACGGTTTTTTGATTGTTAGGTAATCGGCAAGATTTTTCTTTATCTGAACAACTTTATAATTTTCATTGGATATGATTATTGGGTTGTCAGGAATCTTATAGTCTTTGTAATCTTTTAGGATTGAGGCAATGTCTTTTGCATTCTCTTCTGTCTTGATTCCGTGAATTGTAACAAAACTCTCATTTGCGGTATAGACGTCAAAAGACATGGACAGTTTGTCTACTGTTCTTTCCGAAACAAATTTCTTTATTTTATCCTGAAGTACTTTTGTGTTTTTCTCATCCGGATTTGGTCCTACCTTATATAGTATTTTCCAGCTTATCGGAATTTCTTTGTCAAAAGCTATGGCTTCCATTTGCGGAATATTAGTTGCCAAAAGACTTTCTGCTTCTTTTCCTTCTTTACTGTTTGGGTAATTCAAAGCTACATAGTTTAATGCACCTTTGTATTCTTCAAGCCCTTTCAGCTTTCCGGTTGTGTTGGCTTTAAGCAATTCTATTTTTGGTATGATATCTTCTCCTGCATACAGCTCAATAAGCGCTTCACTTTCTTTCATGACTGCCTGATATTGGCCTGCTTCGTAAAGTTTGAACAATTTGTTATAAGCAGCATCGGGCGTGTCATTGGCTTTTGTCAAATCTGAAGCAGATGTTTGTAAAATAGTGGCATAGCGGGATTCCGGATATTGCGACAGGATTCTCTGTCTCATTGCTTCTGCCTTCTGCTTGTCTGTTACTTCATAAATTTTGAAAAGATTGTACATTGATGGTAAAATCAATCTTTCTTCCGGGTCATTTTGCAATAATTTTTCGAGTCTGCCTGTCGCTAGCTCGTATCTCTTGAATTTGTCCTTATAAATAAGACCCAATTGATAGTATGCAAAGTTTCTTTCTTTAGCAAGACTGTCGATTACTTTCTGGTCTGTAGGCAATTGCTTCAGATAATAATCTACCGTATATCTCACATCAATTTTGTCTTCCTTTTTAGTGTCGCCTTCTTCATTTGAGGCTACGCTGTCATCAGTAACATCATCGCCAAATCCAATCTTGGTTTTTCCTTGAGATAGTCTCCAGTTGTCTTTTAATGCTCTATTGCCCCATGTTTTACGGAATTCATTTTTTCCATAAGCAACAGTACTTGGATTATAGTAATAGAAGTTAGACGACGCAATTGAACTTCCTACTCCCGGAGGTGCCATGTTCATTTCATCTGCCAGGACTGCTGCCTCTCTGCTTTTACTGCCAAATTTTGCTGAACGCTTCATGGCTTCTTCATCATTTCCTTCCGAGTCTTTCATTAAAACAGCTGTTCCCGGTTGTCCATTATTTAACACTAAAGCTTTTTTGGCCTTCTCTTCATCTTCTTTTTTCAATCGAGCGATTACGTCTTCAAAAAAGCTTTTTTTACCATCGTCTGATAAAGAGACAACATGAAGTATGCTGTCATTTGTTTTAGCAATGGCTTCGTATTTGATAACGTCAACCAGATTTTCTCTTTTCTTTTTGATCGCTTTATATTCTCGGGTTCTGTTGTCCATACGAACCATAGTACTGTCATAGTATTGACCTGCAACAGAATATTTGGCATCATTGAAATAAATTTCTGCCAGATTTCTGTAATTGGAAGCAATTTGGTAATTGTCCTGAGAATTGGCCTTTAATGATTTATTGTAATATTTTTTAGCGATATTGTCTTTTTCGAGATTATCATAGAATAGTCCCATCTGGTGGTTGACTACATCCAGATAAGGTCTGTTTTCGCGGTCTTCCAATAAATCTTTGTATTTTTTTACAAAAGCCAACGTATCACCGGATTTGAAATCAAAATGTTGTGCCTGCTTGGCATGAGCCTGAATAACATAACGGCGAGGTGCTTTTCTTCTCATATCAATTACTGATTGGTAGGCAGCCATGGCACTGTCTGTCTTCTTCTCACTATCGTAAAGCTGCCCCAATATGAAATGGTATCTTGCTTTTTCCTCGTTTTCTCTGGTATATTCGATGGCCAGTTTTAGTCTTGATATAGCACTGTCTTTTTCTTCAATATTAAGGTAAGCCTGAGCCAGGGTTGCATTGGCATCAGCAAAAATCTGGTCTTTGAATTTTATTTCCTGCAAAAGCTTACGAAGGTTTTTTACCGCCAATGCATCATTTTCCATACGCATATTGGTTTTTTCTCTCCAGATTTTTGCTTCGTAAATCTTATCGCTGTTCGGATATTTATATAAGATATAGTTGAAAGCTTCTAAAGCCGGTACAAATCGCTGGTCATAATAACGTGCCTTTCCAAGCAAAAGGTGAGCTTCGTCAATTTGCGGGTTTTTTTCTCCACCTTCAATATACATGGAGTGTTTCTGGATGGCTTTATTGGCTTTGGTTTCTGCACGTTCAAAATTGGGATTCTTTTTATCACCCGGAAGCATCGTTTCCTGGGTTGGCTGCATCCTTTCTACCGGAAGAATTTCCCAAAAATTGTCCTTATATTGTGCTTTCAGTTCATTTATTCCGGCCTGAAGCGCAATATCGCCATTATACAAAATATTGTATTCTGTGCTGAGGGCGTGCATATTTCTGTTCACGAAGTTATTTTTCTTGGTAGAACAAGCTACCAAAAAGGCAAAAAGGCAAAACAGAATGACGTATTTAAGTATGTTGGTTTTCAATGTAAAAGCGTTTTATTCCTTAACTTTTAAAAATCGATTTTAGTATAATGACTGGTAAAAATACGTTTCTTTTTGATATAGGGAAAAAAATAGGTGATTTTTTGCTAATCCGAATAGCTGTGGCTCCTAAAACGACCTGACTTTATAGGTAAAAAAAAGGCTCCGTTTTACGGAGCCTCTATACTAAAACTAGACAGCGAAAAATCGTTCTAGTTCTTCTAATGTTTCAGATGATGTTTGTATGTCTTTTACTATTTCTCCTTTTTGCAGGGCAACAATCCTATTGGAGACCTCAACCGTGTGAAGCAGGTCATGGCTTGAAACCAGAACCGTAATTTCAGGATTGTCTGCTAATTCCTTGATTATTTTTTTAAGCCTGAACTGAGTTGTCGGGTCAAGATTTGCAAAAGGCTCATCCAATATGATAACTTTTGGATTCCCGATTAAAGTAGCAATAATCCCTACTTTTTTCTGGTTTCCTTTTGAGAAGTCACGAATGTATTTTTTGCTGTTCAGGATTTCCCCATTAAAAAATTCTTCATATTTCTGCAATAAGGCGTCAACATCAGCTTTATTTTGTCCGCGCAAATCACCAATAAAATAGAAATATTCTTCCGGAGTCAGGTAGCCAATCAGGAAGCTTTCATCTAAAAAAGAAGCCGTTAGTGATTTCCAGCTTTCGCTGTGGTCTACCCTAAAACCGTTATTGACTATTTCTCCGGTTGTAGGCTGTATCAAGTCAAGAAGCAAACTGAAAAAGGTTGTTTTTCCTGCTCCATTATTCCCTACTAATCCAAAACTTTCTCCTTGTTGTATTTCAAGGTGGTCTATTTTTAATACGGTTGTTCCGTTATATGTTTTTGAAAGATTTTTTGCTTGTATCATTTTTCGATTTTTATATCGTTAGACTTTGTTCTTTTGATTATGCTTTTTGCTTGTAGGCTTCCAGCGTTTTGTATTTTTCTGTCTTGTAGACTCTCTCAATCAGGTTAAAAACTTTGTTTTTTAGAGCAAAGCCAAGAATACCTGTCAGTGCAACGAGAGCCAGTCCTGTTGTTGGGTTAATCAGGTAATAACCCAATGCATAAATAATCATAGGTAATAACAGTTTTGGCAAAGAGATAAGCATGGTTTTTACATTAAATGCTTTCTTGTCACCAAAGGCACCTTTGCTGGAACCCAAATCAACCGGTGTTTTTGTATAGGCACCGCCCAACAATACCAAATGAGAGTTGACACCAATATTATAAATAGCTCCAACAACAATAACCAGGTATACTTCGAGTCCAAAATAAAGATAGAAAGAAGCAGCAACCGTTGAAACCGCCGTTGCAATAACAATCAGCCACCATTTTGAACTAAGGTATCCTTTATAAGGAATATTTTGCGTCATCATCAACGGATAATAAGCACTATCCCAACTTGGTACGAATTGACCAAAAGTGAATAAAAAACCACCTGTTACAAAAATTCCGGCAAACATGTGCATCATCGGATTGTCATAGGATTCTATTCCGCTTGCAAAGAAAAGCAGTCCGTAAAAAAGAAACAGGAGACTCATAAAGATTGTAGTCTTGGAACGCTTGTTACGCTTTATCAGGCGTATGTCATTTTTAAGAAATGTACCAATAGTTCCGAACTGGTTAAGCCAGGTATATTGTTCTGTTTTGGCTACGCTATGCTTTGATGAAAGTCCCGTATCCAAATGCAGATTCTTTTTAAAGAAATTAAAGGTAATTGCATACAAAGCAATCAGCAAAAATACTGGTATCAGGAAAATATACCTGGTATCAAATAATCCCTGATAGAAAACAGAAGTATAATTAGTTACATCAAACAAGTCATAGTACTGCATGGTTCCTAAAACCAGTACAAGTCCGATAAAGATTAAAAAAAGATAATCTTTATTGTTGAGCAATATATTAAGGAAGTTGTTGACATATACCAAAGCCATCAATCCAATGTGCCAAAGAATAACGCCCACAATGTCATATCCTTCCATAATCAGTACGATTGAAAAAGGCACGAAGAAAAAGCAGTGTACGAAATTAAAAAACGACAGTACCGTTTTGCCTAAAGCAAAATTTACGATGGTTGATTTCTTAATAGGCAGAGTGAGCAACGGCCGAATATTCATGACTGGAATTTTCTGCAGAAAAAGCCTCATTATTAAATCAAAAAGAAAATAATAAATCAAAAATTGATTGACGGTCACCAAAGGGTCAAGGTGCAACTCTTCTTTGATAAGATAAAACGCGCCAATTCCCATAAAAAGGAAAATCAGCGTGAAATAAATAGCCCCAAAAATCATTAATATTTTTAAGGCGAGATTGGTTCTGAATGAAGCGGAACGGAAAAAAGCCTTCCATTCCAGCATGAGAAATTTTTTAAACATAGTTTATGGTTGGGTTTTGAGAATTAGTAGTACAATCAATACAAACGTTACAGCTTATTTTGACATTTCATACTCCGGATAGACACTTCCCATTTCCAGTACGATTTTTGGGTACACGATTTTCCAGTGTACATATTGTAATAAGGCAAACAATACCAGTAGTATAGCACCAAAAATGGCTATTCCCCTATGCCATCCTTCTTCACCAATTGTTACTGATAAATTAATCAGTTGCATAGGCAAAAGCGTAATCGGATAGACATCAAAAGCATCAACCATTTGCTCAAAAAACCATTTTTTCCCTGTTTCCTTTTCTTTCAGCTTTTGAGCCTTGTGAATTTTACGGCTTTCTACGGTGAATACAATACCGATAACAGCTAAAATACTGAGGTAAAGGTATTGGGAGTCCTGTAGTTTTTCTGAAAGGAAATATAAAAAATACATCGATGAAACGGTCAGGATGATTTTAGGCAGCCTGAAAAATTCTTTATAGTGTTTCCAGATTATCCTGCTGTATTTTTTTGATAAAAACCGGCGCCGTTCATCCACAACATCCATAAATCCAAAAATTCCGAATTTTTTGAATTCCAGTTCCAGAGCTTCTTCAAAGGTTAGTTTTGGATTTTCTTTCCACCTGTCCTCAATGGAGTTTGCCAAATGGTCAACCAGTTCAGATTGCAGGTCATACCATTCTACAAAATGCTGGCGGGTGAATAGATAGAGTTGATTTATTTGCTGTTCGTTTAATTTCATAGAAACAGGAATTTATACTTCTGTCTTATTGTAATATGGTTCGTTTGGAGGCGATTAAGAATACTGCATTCTTTTTAACTCCTGAAAATGTGCTTTGTAGAAGATAAAGCTATAAACAGACAAAAGAAAATATAGTGACAAGATAAAAATCATGAAATAGCTGAAAAGTGGTGAAAAATTATTTCTTTCAAAACCATTGTTCATAAAATAGAGTTGTTGGAAAGTCACTAATACGCTGGCCATAAATTGCTGTTTATATAAAAATCCATATGATGTTTTTCTTTTTGATAATCGGATTTTAACATATCCTAGAGCCGACAGTAAAAAAGCAACACTATATAAAATTGTCACAATGCTAAAAAAGTCGACCAGATGGTTTTTCAAAAAAGAAGAAAATAACAGGAATCCGGAAGTTAAGACCATAGCACCCGTAAATACCAAAAGCAATTTCTTTCTATACATTTTAATGCATTTATTGAGCAAAATCTCTGGCATTTCCCAAAAATAACCAAACAACACACTAGATGATTTCTTGAATTTGGACTGCCATTTTTTTAATACTTCCGGGAAAGCTTCTTCAAAAGTTATAGTATGGATTATCATTTTTTCCTCTACTTCCGTAGCAATATGATCCAGGATTTCATATTTATAATCAACATAAACCACACCTAGTTTGTCTAAAACCGTTTCAATTATATGTATCTGATTTTTATCCAGTTTCATTTTAATAACTCAATTTAGGGTTAACGATGCTTTGCATATTTTTTATAAATTCTTCCAATTCGGCCAGGCGGTTTACGGTTTCGGTCTGTCCGTTTTCTGTCAGCTTATAATATTTCCGGAGACGATTGTCTACCTTTTCAATTTCAACATCTAACAAACCTTCAGCTTCGAGTTTATGCAATGCCGGATAAAGCGCGCCTTCTGTGATGTTCAGTTCGCCTTTGGTTATTTCTTTTACTTTCTGTGTGATTTCATAACCATACATACGTCCGTTTTCACCTAATAACTTCATTATTATGGTAGTAAGACTTCCTTTATATAATTGGGAGTTTTTCATTTTTCAAAATTAGTTCTCAAATATACATAAATTTCTTATGCATAAAATAGTTAGGTATTATTTTTTAAGCTTTTCTTATTTAAAAAAGCTTAGGGAATGCTTATTTTTGCATAAAATATACAGAATGTCTACATTTTATAAACTAACGATAAAAGAAGTCAGAAGAGAAACAAAAGATGCTGTTTCTGTACTTTTCAATGTTCCTTCAGAACTGAAACCCAACTATAATTTCATAGCTGGCCAATATATAAACCTGAAGCTGACATTAGATGGAAATGAAATCCGCCGCGCCTATTCTATCTGTTCATCCCCAGACAGCGGCGAATTACGCATTGCAATTAAGGCCGTTTCCAATGGTGCATTTTCCCAGTTTTCAAACAAACAGCTAAAAGCAGGAGATACGATTGAAGTAGGTTCTCCGGAAGGAAAATTTATTTTTGAACCGGATGCCAACAGGATTAAAAATTATGCTGCCTTTGTTGCCGGAAGTGGTATAACTCCAGTAATGTCTATTTTAAAAAGTGTTTTAGAAAAAGAACCACAAAGCACTTTTGTATTGGTTTATGGGAATAAATCTCCTGAAGAAACCATTTTTCACGAAGAGTTGCATAATCTTCAGCTTCAATACACCGGAAGATTCTTTGTGTATTATGTATTCAGTCAGGCCAAAGCAGAAAATGCATTGTTTGGCAGGATTGAGAAATCTGCCGTAAATTTTATACTGAAAAACAAACATGCTTCCGTTGAGTTTGACAAATTTTATTTGTGTGGTCCGGAAGAGATGATTAATACCGTAAACAATGTCCTGAAAGAAAATAATATCAAAGAAAAGGACATCAAATTTGAATTGTTTTCAGCTTCTACTAAAGAAAATAAAATTTCTGAATCATTAGAAGGCCATACTAAGGTTACAGTTTTAGTTGATGATGAAGAGACTACTTTTGATATGTCACAAAAGATGACACTACTTGATGCTGCACTAAAACAAGGAATCGACGCTCCGTATTCCTGTCAGGGAGGTATTTGCAGCAGTTGTATTGCAAGAATTGTTTCCGGAAGTGCAGAAATGAAAAAGAATTCAATCCTGACCGACAGAGAAATTGCGGAAGGATTAACATTAACCTGCCAGGCACATCCAACTTCTGCAGAAATTTATATTGATTTTGACGATGTTTAATCATCACATATAAAAACAACTAAGAGGCTTCGGCCTCTTTTTTATTTCTGCTATTTCCTGGATTTCCAAATATAACCGTCCAAAATATAATGCGTGAACTGTGGAACGGTTAGCAACGGAACTAAAAGAATCTGCCATTTTACAAGTGAATCTATACTTTCATTAAAACTAAAATGTTCATTCCACACCAGAACTTCCCAGAGATATTCTTCAGTAAAAGCAAACAAAAGAAGAATGCCGATATAAACCAAAATTCCTAAAAAACTGGAAAGTTTTGGTATCTGAAAAGAGTGGTGGTTGTTTCTTTGGTTGAAATAAATCAATGCCATATAAGGAATCCCGTGAGAAACTACATTGAGCAATGTGAATACCAAATCGTTGTTGAAATATACAATCCCAAAGTACCAGGACAGGATTGTTCCTGTAATAATAGCATTTTTAGGTATATTGAAATATTTTGTTTTTATAAAAAAGTACACTGTCCTTACAGCATAAAAACCCACGATGAGGAAATAGCACCGTGTGAAGAACTGCAGCAACAACGGATTTTGGTAAGAGAAAAATTCATCTTCAACAAACCAGGTAAACTTTCTGGAAGGATTCATAAACCAAAAAATCATAGGATAGCCTGTTGCCGTATAGATGAACAGGTTGTCTAAAAACACCGTCCATTTAGTCTTGATTTCATTGCGTGAATAAAGTCGCATGAATCCGTATTGCTGTCGGATAAAATGAAATACGGCTACATAAGCCAAAACCGCCCAAAAAGTTTTTGCTCCAAAAAGGAATAACAAAAATCCAACCAAAAAACAGAATAAAGGAAGAACAAGCAAAAGCTTTTTCCGTTTTACAAATTCTTCTTTTACAAAATACGTTTTAAATAAGGTGGCATAAACATGGGCCACATCAATAAATACGATTAAAAGCAACCATGTAAAAAAAGAATATTTTTCCTCGGCTTCCTTTAAAAAGTCCTGACATAAAAATACAATCCCCAACACAAAAAATTGCGGAAAAAGAATAAAAGGAATGTCAGTTTTGGGCTTATTAATCCAAGGCTGTTTCATTGAGCATCTTATTTACGGCATTAATCCCTTGATGGAAAGCTTCTTCAAAAATTGAGATTCCGGATAAATCACTATGAGCAAAAAAGATTTTATCTTCGATTGTGCGTGAAGCCTCGGCCCTGAAATTTCCAAATAAAAAACCCGGAACCGGACTAATCATTCCATGCCCTATTCGTTGGATATCAATTTCTTCTATACTATTTTCTATGTCCGGATGTGGTATTTTCAAATCACTTATGATCAATTCCTTCCAGTAACTTTCTGGTTTTGTCAGCAGTTCCTTTCTTGATTTCTTTAAATCAGCTGTTGAAAAACTATAATAATAAGTAATTACCTTTTTTTCCTGAATCTGTCCTAGTGATTCATGCTGATTGAAAATATACCCCAACCCTTTGGCTCCATAAATAACATTGTCCCAGCATAAAGGATAGCTGTTATTATCATCAAGGTCTTTAACTGTTAAGGTAGCCAGTAACCACGGAGCATAATGGAATTCTTTTGTAACGGTTTGCCTGCTAGCTAGCAGATAGCCATTGATAAATTGTGGCGTTGCAAAAATTACTTTTGAGGCAACAATTGCAACAGTTTCTTTTTTCAGGTCATCATAGGCATTGACAATTACATTTTCTCCTTTAATCCCTGCCTCATACACCAGATGGTTTGTAATAATCTTATCTTTCGAATATTCTTTGAGATGATTCATTAATCTGGCATTTCCTTCAGGCCATGTCAGAACGTTTTCCGTTTTTTCTTTTGTCGCATTGTGTTTTCGGGCAGCAAAATAGTGTATTCCGGCCCAAGCCGAAACAAATTCGATACCCAAGCCAAAATCATCACGACAGCAATAATTTACATATTGATACAGTTCTTCCGAAAGAAATTTATTTTGTACCAGCCATTCTTTCATAGAGATTTTATCCAAAAAATTGTGATGCCCATCTTTTGATATATTGGCGAGAGGAATATCAAAAATAAATCTTCCGTCTTCTCCTTTCTTATTTCGAAAATCCGACATGATTTCAAAAAACCTGTTAAACTCTTCTTCCGATGTTTTTGAAATCCCAAATTTTGGGACCAGACTTTCCTGCCAGGTATTTTTAATAAACAATCTTTCCTGCGGCATGAACGTAAGTTGTTCTTCATCAAAAACCGGGAAACCATCTTCGTGACCAACGATAATTTTTGATTCTTCTAAAAATCGCACCAATTCTTTGTCATGAATATTGGGCAAGGGTAAATAATGGGCTCCTAAAGGATATTTAGAATATTTATTTTCCCTGTTTCGTGAATTTCCACCGGCTTCAGTTTCTAATTCCAAAATCAGAAAATCTTCAATTCCTTTTTTCTTCAGTTGTCTGCCTGCAGAAAGTCCTGCAATTCCACCACCAATAATTAAATACGGAATTTCGATTGTCTTAGAAATTTTCGGAAAGTTTTTGGTTCGAAGCCTATGTCCTAAAATATGATTTGTTCCAGAAAGCCGGATGGCAAAATTGATTGCTTTTTCTTTGCAGGCTATCAAAAAAGAAGGAACAGATACCAAAATGATTCCTGCCGAAACGGATTTCAGAAATGACCGCCTGGATTTTGGATTATAGTTTTCCCCATTCTTCATCAAAATACCTCACTAAAATTTGATTGTCTAGTCTATTAATCTCTAAATCTTTTGCCTTCATGTCTTTCGGAAAAAAATTCAGTTTTTTATATTGGTAATCATAATATTTAAGCCCGCTGACTTTTCGGTTTACTTTGCTAAAGTCTGCCGTATTGTTATTGGAAGCAATGGTATAGCCCCATTCTCCAAAGGACGGGACGTAAACGTGATAGGAGTCTGCATTTGGAAAAACTTCATTTACGGTATTATTAATACACCAAAAAGACTTCGGTGCAAAATAAGGCGATGTTGTCTGGATTACGATTGCTGCTTCAGGAGCTACAATCTTCTTTAATGATTTATAAAAATTCAAGGAATACAGCTTTCCTAAGCTATAATTTGACGGGTCCGGAAAATCAATAATAATTACATCAAATTTATTATTTTCTTCTTTGACCCATAGAAAAGCATCTTTATTGACCACCTCTACTTTGGGATTAGTCAGTGAATTGTCATTGAATTTTGTTAAGATGGTGTTGGAAGCAAAAAGCTTCGTCATACCTTCATCTAAATCGACCAACGTAATCTTTTTGACTTCCTTATATTTTAGAATTTCTCTGACAGCAAGCCCGTCGCCGCCGCCTAAAACCAAAACATTTTCAATATTTTTTGCATTGGCCATGACAGGATGAACAAGGGCTTCATGATACCGGTATTCATCTGCTGAACTAAACTGCAAATTGTTGTTCAGGTATAATTTATAATCGTTTTTGGTATGGGTCAGTACAATTCTCTGATATGGGGTTGCTTTCGTAAAAATAATATTTTCACCATAGAGCTTTTGTTCGGAATATGACAAAATCTGGTCTGAAAAAAAGAAAGTCAAAAGCAGAATTATAAATGCAGAAATGGCTTTAAGCTTTAGCAATAAAGAATGCTTCAAGTCTTTTGATAAAAGAAAACACAAGATTATTGCTACCGAAACATTAATCATCCCAAAGAAAAGCGAGGTTTTCATGACTCCTAATTTTGGCACCAGAACCAATGGAAATAAAACAGACGCCAGCAATGCTCCGATATAATCGAATGTAAAAACATTTGAAACCAAATCACTGAA
This sequence comes from Flavobacterium sp. 38-13, assembly GCF_001899155.1. Taxonomy (NCBI): domain Bacteria; kingdom Pseudomonadati; phylum Bacteroidota; class Flavobacteriia; order Flavobacteriales; family Flavobacteriaceae; genus Flavobacterium; species Flavobacterium sp. 38-13. The sequence continues at coordinate 176,023 of NZ_MKVG01000012.1, read as the reverse complement.
TTTTACTTTTTCCTTGAGAATGTTCATCAAAAGCGGAATTTCCAAACCTACGAGACATCCGGTAACAAAAACCAGCAGATAGAGTATGAACTGGAAATAATCTACTTTTTCAAAAAGGATAAACAAAATAACAGAGCTCAATCCCCCAATAACACCAACCAGAATCTCTATTTCTACAAAGGTATTGAGTTGGTTTTTTTTGACAAATTTTGCAAAATAAGAGCCCACTCCCATAGAAAACAGGTAGACTCCAATTATAAATGAAAACTGCTTTACGGAATCACCAAGAAGATAGCTTGCCAGAGTTCCGGCAACCAGTTCATAAATCAATCCGCATGTCGCAATAATAAAAACGGCGAAAAGCAGCAGGTATTCAAACTTTAAAAAGTTTTTAGCCATGAATTGCAGCGCTAATAATGATTGAGATTCCAATAATGAAAGCCCCGAATACAATAGCTAAAGCTACATTTTTGTTATTGACAATTTCTTTCCATGTGTTTTCAGGGGTCATCTTTTCAAGTATCAGATAGCCAATAATCAAAACAAATATTCCTACTCCTGAAAAAATGAGCGAATTGATAATTCCTTTTACTAATATATGTTCCATATTTTTTGTTTTATTTATGGTAAAAACGGGTGACTCCAACGTGTCTGCTGTTATTATTTGAACTGTATTTTTCTGTTGATACGCAATCGCAAATCCGGTTTCCGGAAAAAGTAAAAAATAAAAAAAGTCCATAAACGAAAAGCCCCATCAGGACAGGCCATTTATTATCTTTAATAAAAACTTTTATTGTATTAATATCCATATTCTCCTAATTAAATGGTGAGAAATCACTACTACTCCATCGGGTGGTTTCAAAGCTTTTATTTGCAAAATAAATAATACCCAAAGCAATTCCCATAACCAATATCGAAATGAAGAAATTCCACATGGACGGACTTTTCCAAACTGCCTTGACTGTTATACGGTCATTTAATGTATCGTCTGGTTGCTTTTGAGGTGTAATAACCAAATGGTATTTTCCTTGTCCTACACCACAAATATTAAATTCTTCACTTCTGTCTCCTTCGCTCCAATTTTCGCCATCAGTATATCCATGATAATACTCAATATCCTGACTGGCAGATTCTTCCTCATTTGTATTTTCATTAACTAATGTGACTTGTGCATTAGCCCAGGAATTGTCTACCTCTGAATGTATTAACACAGTCAGCGGAGCGGAAGCCCCTTCTAAAATAAATGACTCCGAAACAAAGTCCTTATTATTATATTCTGTAAATGAAAAAGTTTTTGAAAACACTGCGGTTTCGCCCCTACTATTGTTCATGAACAGCTGTGTTAGTAAAATAAGAATGGCCGTACAGCAAAAAATAATCGCCACATTATAAAAATTAAAAAGGAAAGGCTGTACAGAACCTACACCAAATTTACCGGGTAGCTCCGGATTACCAAATGCTTTTTTTATTTCTCTTTTACTAAAATGCCTTCCAAAATAAGCCTTTTGTTCTTTTTCTAATTTTTCAATCGAAACGATATAGGGTGGCTTTATATATTCTATGATTTGTATTTCCGTTTGGGGTATTTCTTCATCAAAGAATCCGTATGCCGACTCAACTCTACAATGCGTATTTTCATATAAATCGTAGGAAACCTCATTATAGGTAAGCCTTTTATATTTTCTGGAAACATTGAATTTATCGGGAATTTCTTCAAGCAAGATCCAGTGCCCTTCTGATTCTGACAGGTATAAATAATGGTCGTCTTTTGATTTTAGCGTGTATTCCCTCCAATAATGAATGGCATGGAACTTTTTGACAAACATACTGATGATTTCATATTCTTTTCCATCAATAATGCCTCTTCTTCCTATATCCAGTATTGGATTTAACGGCTTGTGCTCAAATTCTTTCACGAGACTAAGTTCCTCCTTGATTTCAAACAAGCTCCTGCAATTAGGACAGCCAAAATATTTGACTTCGAAATTGCTTTCAATTGAGGTAGTTGTACCGCATTTTTTACAAGTTATATGCATTACCTATCTATTTCAACTTGTTTTAAAACTTCAGCTCCAAAAAAGGAAATGTATTCCTGTGCTAATTGCCTAACCTTTTCTGTATTGTCTTGTGAATAATTACACAGATAGATATCCAATGCCAAATTCTTATTTTCTGGCCAGGTGTGGATACAGATATGAGATTCCATGAGGCAAAAAGCAACCGTATAGCTTTTATTATCAAAAACATGTGAAGCTATACCGACTTTTTCAAGGTTATATTTTTCAAGTAATCCTTCTGTAAAATCTATAAATTGTTCTATCTGAACAAGTTTTTTACGATCTTCGACATGAAGCGTAAGTAATTGATGTAATCCGAGAGGATTTGCCTGAATAGCCATAAAAACAAATAGATTGTTACAAAAAGCCAAAATAGCAATATTTTCTATATGAAAGAAAAAACTACTAATTTTTTCATAAAATACATGTTGTCATCTGATTATCAAAGTCCTTTTTTAATTACATTTGATTAAAAATCAAACCTTTGAAAATGAAAAAAGTCATTTATCTTCTTCTTTTATCTGCTAGTTTTTTTTCTTGTAAACAGAACAAAGGACGGGAAGCTTATTCTGAAGAGGCTGCCGCAGAAACTGTTTCATCCCAAGATGCATCAATGGTTTCGTCTTCCGCTGCCGTTGTAGATAAAAATTCAACCCGGAAATTCATCCGCACGGCTGATTTGAGATTCAAGGTCAAAAATGTCGCAAAATCAACTTATGCTATTGAAAATACGGTTGCCAGATTTGGTGGTTTTGTAAGCTCGACGGAATTGAGAAGCAATATTATCAATACCTCAACAGCAAAGAAAAGTAACGACTCCTTAGTTGAAACTACTCGTTTTGTTGTGGAAAATAATATGATTATTCGCGTTCCTAATACACTATTGGATACTACTTTAAAAACAATCGCACGTCAAATCGACTATCTGGACTACCGGATTATAAAAGCTGATGATGTTTCTTTAAAATTATTGTCAAACGACCTTTCCCAAAAAAGAAATCAGGACAATCAAAAACGTGTTGAAGATGCTATCGCAAATCGCGGCAAAAAATTAGGTGAAACACTAGATGCCGAAGATAGGTTACATGAAAGTCAAACTCAATCTGACGAGGCCAAACTGTCTAATCTTTCGCTAAAAGACCAGGTAAATTTCAGTACGTTAAGCCTGTCTCTTTATCAAAGAGAGGAATTCAAAAAAGAAGTCATTGCGAATCCGGATAGTGAAGAATACAGAACCAGCATTGGTGTAAGGATTACGGATGGCCTGAAAACAGGGTGGCACATTTTGGAAGAAATTATTATTTTCTTCGTAAATATCTGGACCATTATCGTTCTTGGAATTATTATCTGGATTTTAATACGAAGAAGAAAGAAAAAGGCAAATCCTTAATTACGAAATCTTATCCTCTCAATTTGTCATTAATGGTAGTAATAACTTTTTCTACCGGAATGCTTCGCATGGCATCTTCATAGCCTTCTACTTTTTTATTGCCGTAAACAGAAGTAGGCAATAACGGATATTTTTCTCTATCGGAAGTGAGCGCTGAGCTTAGTTCCTGATTAAAAGGTAAAAATCCGGCGTAAGGATGTGTGGCTCCCCAAAGCGTAATTACCTTTATACCTAACATTGCGGCTATATGCGAATTGCCTGAATCCATTGAAAGCATTAGGTCGAGATTGGAAATTAGCTTTATTTCTTCTTCTAATTTTAGCCTGCCTGCAACCGTAATTACGTTTTCTTTCCCTTTCGCCAATTCCTTCAATATTTCTGTTTCCTTATTTCCTCCTCCAAATAAAAAGACTACATATTCCTGATTTTCAGAAAGCTTATCAATAACTTCCTGAATCATGTCCTGAGGATAAACTTTGGATTCATATTGCGCAAAAGGTGCTACTCCAATCCATTTTTTATTTTTTATTCCGGTAACATTTAAAATCTCCTGGGAAAGATTTGCTTTTTCAGGAAACACAGGATTTTCAAGATTGATTTCAAAACCCAGTTTTCTAAAAACTTCCTTATGTCTTTCAGTCATTGGCTTTAACGGTTTAAAAACCTTATTTTCCGCCCGGGTCAAAGCTTTTTTTCCAGCCCTGTCTTTGTCTACAAAGGCTGTTTTTTTTCCGGCCAATGCAAAAAGCGTACGCACTATTTTGGAACGCAGCACATTATGCAGGTCGGCTACAGCATCAATACCCAATTTCTTCAAATCTTTATACAGACGCAACAGCCCTAAAAAGCCTTTATGTCTTTCTTTCAGGTCGATAGCGAAAAAGTCAAGGTTGGGAATTCCGTCAAAAAAAGGCTTGAAAAAAGGGCGGGATACTACCGTTAGCCTTACATCCGGATATTGTGCAGCAAAGGCTCTCAATACAGGAACGGTCATTGCAACATCGCCCATCGCAGAAAGCCTAAAGACTAAAATGTGTTTGATTTTTGACATTGGTTATAAAATAAAAAAGACTTTTATGAATTTTTCTCAAAAAAGTCTTTCGTTATTATTTTTGTCTCATTCCGCTCAGGCCTTTTCGAATAAAGAAGACTCCAAACAAAGCAAGAACAATCAATTTTAATGGTTGGGATTGCTGTTCGGTTTCCAGAAAAAGCATTTCATATAAAACATATAGGAATGCTAAAAAAGTCAGTCCGTAAACAATCTTGAAAAATAACGGTTCCGAACTGATAAAATTCTTATCCGCCATTTGGTCTTATTTTTTGTTTTGGTACAAAACAGGGTTCAACTCATCATCATTATACATCTTCATCTGCTTATAGACCTTCATGAACTTATCTCCTTTTTCAATGTCTGTAAGCAAATCGTCAATAGCCGTAGACAAATCTGAACGCTGCTCCAAAAGTACATTCAATTTGGTCTGGCAAGCATTTCTATGCTCCTGAGTGGCATCTTCACGCGTAGCTTCTTCGTTCATGTGATAAATCTTCAACGCCAGGATTGACAATCTGTCAAATGCCCATGCCGGACTTTCAGAGTTTATCTTCGCATTGTCTTTTACTTTAACACCGCTGTATTTTTTCAGGAAATAACTGTCGATATATTCTACCATATCTGTTCTTTCCTGGTTTGAAGCATCAATTCTTCTTTTCAGTTTCAAAGCTGCAACAGGGTCAATGTTGGGGTCACGGATTATATCTTCTAAATGCCATTGCACTGTATCTATCCAGTTTTTCAAGTACAACAAATGTTCAAATGTGTCATTTGAATAAGGATTGTTGATTGGCTGATCTACATTATCATGTTTGTGATAATCCTTAATGCTCTGTTCGAATACGGAATAGGCTAGTTTTGAAAACATATTTTTACAATTAAAATACAAATATACTTTTTATACCTTTATGGCAGGGAAAAATTTTAGAAAGCAGACTTTAGTCTTTAGTCTTTAGACTTTAGACTTTAGATTTTAGATTTTAGATTTTAGAACTCTTAGCTTAGGAACTTAGTACCTCAAAAACTTAGAAACTTAAAAAAACATGCAAATACATTACTTATCAGAAGCCAACAGCGTTTTAAACCATTTCTTAGGACAAATCCGCAATGTAAACGTGCAGAAAGACAGTATGCGTTTTCGCAGAAATATTGAACGCATTGGTGAAATAATGTCGTATGAGCTCAGCAAAAATCTTCATTATAAGGATGTCGAAATCCAAACGCCTCTTGGTATTAAAAAAACCACTGAAATTCAGGATGATTTGGTTTTATGTTCCATATTGCGTGCCGGATTACCCCTGCATTTGGGTTTCCTGAATTATTTTGATAGTGCTGAAAACGGATTTGTTTCTGCCTACCGCCATCATTATAATAATGATGATTCTTTTGAAATCAAGGTAGAATATCAGGCTGTTCCAAGCATTGAAAACAAGAACCTTTTACTCATAGACCCAATGTTAGCTACAGGCCAATCTATGGTGGCTGTTTTTAATAAATTAATGGAAAAAGGAACCCCAAAAGAGGTCCATATTGCTGTGGTAATTGCCGTACCGGAAGGGATTTCCTATCTGCAGGAACATCTTCCCGATTATTGCCATCTTTGGGTAGCCACTCTTGATGAAAGGCTGAATGAGAAAAATTATATTGTTCCGGGTTTAGGAGATGCCGGCGACCTGGCCTATGGCAATAAGCTATAATTGCGAAAAAAACGTCAATAGACTACAGCCCACAATCACATAAATAAAAGTTTCTTTTAGCCAGTTGATTTGCATCGACTCAATATAATTGGTTGCCATGATAGCTACCGGAGCGAAAGTATATACCAGCAAGCTATTATTTTTATTGGAAGAAATCAGAAAAACGACAGCACCAAGACAAAACGCAACAATTATCTTTTTGTAAGAGGATTGCATGTTTAACGGTTTGTTTGGCAGTGTCAATGCCTGTGTTATAAAAAAGAAAGCCGCTGAAACCACATAAAGTGAAAGCGCAAAATTTTGATAGTTGTTGGTAAAGTAATTAAAATTAAAATCAATTAAGGCACTATCGACTACTGTCTCAATTAGGCTTCTGTCAAAAATCAGCGCATACATCAGAGTGATGATTCCAACTGCAAAAAAGGAAATAAATGGCAAGATCCAGTTTCTATAATCTCTGGAAACGTGGAAAAGAATCGATACGAAAACAATCAGGATAAACAGAATACTCCAGAAGTGAAAAATGGCCGCGATAAAAATCCAAAGCGAAGCATCAAATATTTTTTCTTTTGGTGTGAGTAGGGATTGCAATGAAATCAGCCTGCGTAGTGCCAAAAGTATAAAGAAGTTAGAAATAATCAGGTTTGCGTTGATTAATGTTGTTGGAAATAAAACCAGGAAAGAGAAGAAAAAAAGAAACGTATAGCTATTATCCTTACTTAATCCGTTCTTTTTGGTCACAAAATTTACAATAAAAAGAGACCCTACTAAAAGTAGCAGCAGGCCTATGCCGGACAGAACTCCTTCGGCAGAATCTACCCGTTCAGGAAATTTTTGAAGGTATAAAAAATAGCATACAACCAACAGCGTTGAAATAATTATATAATTTAACGGCCTAGATTTGCTAAAAATGCTTGTAATCATGAGGATATTTTATACTTTTGCAGTGTAAAGATACTACTTGTTCTAAAATGAACTATGATAAAGTTGATCTCTACAGAAATTTTAGAAGTTCATAAAATAAAACATAACAAACGATATGAAATCATTTTTCGAAGGAATACAATATTTATTCGTAGACATTTTATTCAAACCGCTTGATTTTTTCAGAGAATTAGAATTGGAAAACTGGTGGGCTGCCAACACACTGAACTGGATTTTTATGATTATCTGTGCTGTGGCAATTGTTTATTGGATTAAGCAATTAAAATTGCACAAAGCCAACAACGACGAGTTCCAGGATACTACAGCTCATTCTTTCTTAGAGTAGGCTATTCTAAATAAAACAAAAAACCGGGAATATATACTTCCCGGTTTTTTTTGTTGATTATAGGTCAAACCCGATATCTTTTCTGAAATACATATTATCAAAATTCAGTTTTCCAATATTATGATATGATTTTTGGATAGCTTCTTTAAAATTATCACCATAAGATGTCACTGCCAGCACTCTTCCTCCATTAGTCACTATCTGCCCATCTGCCATTTTGGTTCCGGCATGGAAAACAATAGAATCTGAAACGGATTCGATTCCGGAAATAACTTTCCCTTTTTCATAATCTTCCGGATAGCCGCCTGAAACGACCATTATGGTCGTCGCGCTTCGGGGATCTATTTCTAAAGTAGCCTGGTCTAATTTTTCATTGGCAACAGCTAAAAACAGTTCAACCAAATCTGACTTTAATCTTGGTATGACAACTTCAGTTTCCGGGTCGCCCATCCTAACGTTGTACTCAATAACCATTGGCTCATTCTTCACATTAATCAGCCCTATGAATATAAATCCTTTGTACTCTATTCCATCCTTTTGCAATCCGGCAATAGTTGGCTTTACGATTCGGCTTTCAATTTTTTCCAATAATACGGAATCGGCAAAAGGAACAGGTGAAACGGCTCCCATTCCTCCGGTATTCAAACCCGTATCGCCTTCTCCAATTCTTTTATAATCTTTAGCAGTTGGAAGTATCTTGTAGTTTTTGCCGTCCGTTAAAACAAAACAGCTCAATTCAATACCGTCTAAAAATTCTTCGATTACAACTTTGGAGCTTGCCTGACCAAATTTTTCACCAACAAGCATATTGGCTAATTCTGTTTTGGCTTCTTCCAAATCCTGAATAATCAGAACGCCTTTACCAGCTGCCAATCCATCTGCTTTCAAAACATAAGGAGGATCAAGTGTTTCGAGAAATCGCTGTCCTTTTTCTAAGGTTTCTTTAGTGAAACTTCCATAGGCAGCCGTAGGAATATTGTTCTTTACCAGAAATTCTTTTGCAAACTCCTTACTTCCTTCCAATTGTGCTCCAACTTTTGACGGACCAATCACGGGAATGTGCTTCAGGCTTTCGTCATTTTTGAAGAAATCATAAATTCCGGCGACCAAAGGGTCTTCCGGTCCTACAACAACCATGTCAATTTTTTCCTGAATAGCGAAGTTTTTTATGGCTGCAAAATCGGTTGGACTGATATTGATGTTTTTTGCAATTGTTTCTGTACCAGCATTTCCTGGTGCTACAAATAATTTTGAACATTTTGTGCTCTGCAATATTTTCCAGGCCAAAGCATGTTCTCTTCCGCCAGAACCTAATAATAAAATTGTCATTGTTGTGTTGTTGTTTAATTAAGTGCCAAAATTAATTGCTTTTGAAGATAAAAAATAATTAATTTACTAAAAACTATCAACTTTCAGGCTGTGTTTAAACTTTTTGACTTTTCCTTAAAAATTAGCGGCTTTCCCATAGATGAAGCCCGATTGGAATTTGACAATATCCTTGAAATTCCTGAAGCGAGTTATGAGAATTATATTCTTGGGAAAAGAAAGCAGATTGTTGATTACCACCTGAAAAACAATTCTTTTTATCGCCAATTGGCCTTCGGAAAGACTTCTGAAGATTGGAACGCTTTGCCTGTTCTTACCAAAAAGGAACTGCAACAGCCTTTAGATTTGAGACTTTCCCAAGGTTTAACTGCTAAAAATGTATTTGTAAACAAGACTTCCGGTTCCAGTGGCGACCCATTTATTTTTGCGAAAGATAATTATTCGCATGCTATGACCTGGGCATCAAATATGTACCGATTTGGGTGGTATGGAATTGATTTTAACAGCTCCTATCAGGCACGATTCTATGGTATTCCATTGGATTTTATTGGAAACAAAAAAGAACGTCTCAAAGACTTTCTGAGCCATAGGTTCCGTTTCCCAATTTTTGATTTGTCTGATCCAGTTCTGGAAAAATTCTTAGGTCATTTTAAACGCAAAAAGTTTGATTATATCAACGGGTATACGAGTTCTGTTGTGCTATTTGCAAAATATCTGGAACAAAAAGGTATAATACTAAAAGATATCTGTCCTACGCTCAAAGTCTGCATTGTGACTTCGGAAATGCTTTTTGAACAAGATAAGATGCTAATGGAAAAACAGTTTGGAGTGCCTGTTGTTAATGAATACGGTGCTTCAGAACTGGACCTGATTGCTTTTGAAAATCAAAAAGGGGAATGGCAGGTGAATGCGGAAACCTTATTTGTCGAGATTTTGGATGATGACGGACAACCGGTTCCCCACGGCACACAGGGACGGATTGTAATTACTTCACTATATAACAAAGCACATCCTTTTATACGATACGATATTGGTGATATTGGAATACTCGATGAAAAAAGCACGTTCAAAAAACCCATTCTTAAGCAATTGATCGGAAGAACGAATGATGTTGCTGTGCTGCCAAGCGGTAAAAAATCACCGGGATTGACTTTTTATTATGTTACAAAAAGTATAATCGAAGACGATGGAAATGTAAAAGAATTTATAATAAGGCAGACCAAAAACGATTCTTTTGAAATTGAATATGTAAGTGAAGCTGACCTGACATTAGAACAGATTGCTAAAATTGAAGATGCCATTTCCTTGTACCTAGAACCGAACTTAAAATTCACATTCCTCCGAAAATCTTCTTTAGCCCGAATTAACCGCGGTAAGCTTAAACAATTCCAGTCATTACTCAGGTCTTGATTTTTTCACATACTTTGGTTTGATGAAAAAATGGGTAAATAAAAATCCAATCATGCAGATTACCGACCCAATAATACTCTTGTGATGAAAATCCCTGTAAACTTTGTAATTGTGCCTTAAAAGCTCTGTTTTGGATGCAGAAATGGAATTTTCACGAATCCTGTAAATCGCCAGGCTTTCCGGAATAGGTTCTGCCGTTTTTATTTTTTTGAGTATGGTGAGCCACATCATCCAGTCCTGTCGTTTCCGCACTGAAGAAACAGCTATTTTCCCAAAAAAATCCACATCATAAATTCCTGTCAGGTTTCCCACCCAATTGCTCCAGAAAAGTTGACGGTAGGTTAGTTTTTGTGGTGCCTGGATAATTTTTCCCAATGCTTTTCCGCTTTCATCAATACATTCGTAATACGAAAAGGTAAAAGGCTGGTTTTTTGAGGTCATAAATTCAACTTGCTTTTGAAGCTTTTCCGGTTTCCACAGGTCGTCAGAATCCAAAAAAGAAATATACCTGCCCTTTGCTAAAGTAATTGCCTTATTTCTGGCAACTCCGGTTCCTGAGTTTTGTCCTAATTGATATAATTGAATCCGGCTATCGGTAAGGAATTCTTTTATTATGGAAATAGTGCCGTCTGTTGATCCGTCGTCGACAATAATCATTTCCCAATCCTGATAGGTTTGGTTTTTAACCGATTGTATCGTGTCAGAAATAAATTTTTCGGAATTGAAAGAGGGTGTAATAATGGAAACCAGATGCCCTTTCATTGCTAATAGGCTTTTTCTTCTCCTTTGATAGCATTGATTACTGTGAGGAAAATGATTTTGATGTCCAATAACAATGACCAGTTTTCAAGATAAAAAATATCAAATTTTACGCGATAGATTATGTCTTTATCGCTTTCGACCTCACCTCTGAAACCCTTAGTCTGTGCCAAACCTGTAATGCCCGGCTTGATAAAATGGCGTACCATAAACTTATCAATCCTTCTGGCATACATTTCTGTATGGCTCACCATATGTGGTCTTGGTCCTACGACAGACATATCACCTAATAAAACATTGAAGAATTGAGGTAATTCGTCAATACTGGTTTTTCTTATGAATTTACCGACTCTTGTAATTCTAGGGTCATTTTTGGAAACCTGATATAAATCTGCTATTTCATTCAGTCGCATGGAACGGAATTTATAGCAATAGAATTCTTTATAATTCAATCCGTTCCTTTTCTGTTTGAAGAAAACGCTTCCTTTGGATTCGAGCCTGATAAGGAGCGCCAGTATTGGAATTAACCAGGAAAGAATCCCCACAATAATTAATAAAGAAAAAACGATATCAAATATTCGTTTTATTATTTTATTGGCTACTTCGTCCAAAGGTATATTTCTTAATGAAATAATTGGAATATAGTCATAATAATCAAAGATTAGGTTTCTGGCCAGAATCTCTTTATTATCAGGAAGGAACTTCAGTATTTTCAGATTATTATCTGTAAAATCAATAAACCTGTTTAAATCGGCATTTGATAAATCCGACAGAGAACAATAGATTTCATCAATTTTGTTCTCCATAACAAACTCAAAACATTCGTCTATCTGTTCTTTTTTATTTGGAGTCAAGGTAAATACCTTTTCCAGTTTATATCCATAATCCGGATTTTCATTAAAAAAATCTCCTAATTGGATGGTGCTTTTTCCATTTCCAACAATAACTACTCTTCTAAAATTCCCTCCAAAAACAACTCTGAATCTTCGTAATGAAAAATAGATAAAAAACTTGGCAAGGCTGACTAGAATAAGTGAAAACGAAACGAATTCGATCATTTTTGAAGGTTCGGAAAATTTGAGGTAAAATCCGATAAATGCAAAATTGATAAGCAGGAAGAATAAATATTGCTTTAAGATATTGCTGAAAATCTCAATAACTTTGGTATAACGGTAGACTTCATAGAAACCGATATTCCAGGCAATGATTAGCCAGGAAACAGAAATGAAAAAATGATATCCTAACAGGTTTAGTGTTTCCGGCAATAGAAAATTGGCCAGAATATTGATGATAATCAAATCCAGCACATATGAAAATGGCCTTATATAGCCAGAATATCTTCCCGTTTTTTTGCGCACTTAAAAAATATATTTTGAAAAATCTTTATGCTCTTCTTTCAACAATTCTTCCGATGATAAAGATTTAAAATATTCATAAGTTATTCTCATTCCTTCTGATCTCGATACTTTAGGCTCCCAACCCAAAAGTTCTTTTGCTTTTGTAATATCCGGCTGTCTTTGCAACGGATCATTTATCGGTAAAGGACGATATACTACTTTTTGATTTGTTCCTGTTAAATTGATAATTTCTTCCGCAAAATCCTTAATGGTTATTTCATCCGGATTACCAATATTTACAGGATATATGTAATCTGAATGTAATAATCTGAAAATTCCTTCTACCTGGTCGTCAACATAACAAAAAGATCTCGTCTGCATTCCGTCACCAAATATAGTCAAATCCTCGCCTCTAAGCGCCTGACCTATAAAAGCGGGAATTACCCTTCCGTCATTTAATCGCATTCTTGGCCCATAGGTATTGAAAATCCTAACAATTCTGGTTTCAACGCCATGAAAAGTGTGGTAGGCCATGGTTATGGATTCCTGAAAACGTTTCGCTTCATCATAAACTCCTCTCGGTCCTATAGTATTTACGTTTCCATAATATTCTTCGGTTTGCGGATGAATTAATGGATCTCCATACACCTCCGATGTAGAAGCTATTAATATTCTTGATTTTTTTACTCTCGCCAATCCCAGAAGATTGTGAGTTCCCAACGACCCTACTTTTAGTGTCTGTATAGGGATTTTGAGATAGTCTATTGGGCTGGCTGGCGATGCAAAATGTAATATATAATCTAATCTGCCCGGTATATGAACAAACTTGGTTATATCGTGGTGGTAAAATTCGAAATTTTCAAGTTTGAATAAATGTTCAATATTCTTTAAATCACCCGTAATAAGATTGTCCATTCCAATTACAAAATAACCTTCTTTTAAGAAACGATCACACAAATGGGATCCTAAGAACCCTGCCGCTCCGGTTATTAATATTCTTTTCATGCCAGATTAATCTTTTAATTGTGAAATTTTCATGGAAAAACTATTTGATTTAGCCACAAAAATAAATGTTCCCAAAAATAGGATTATCATTTACAACAAAAAACTATAATCGTTAATATTTAAAAAAAAATAATTTATACAATAAAAAACAAAGGCATGAAAAGTAAGTTTATTTTGACGATTTTTTCACCTGAAAAACAATTATATATTTGATTTATAGATATTTTCTAATTTTTTTATATTATCAATAATATTGAAATTTTCAGTAAAATATTTTTTAGCATTTTGAGAAAATTTTAAATAAAGTTCCTCATTATTTAAAATTTCAATAATTTTTGTGGAAAAACTTTCCGGATGACTGTCTTTAATTACAAAACCATTAAAATCGTTTATGATTAAATCTCTGTTTCCATCACAATCACTAACTACACAGGGTTTGCATAGTGCTAAACTTTCAATTATAGAATAAGGCAAGCCTTCATAACGTGCTGTAGAAATATATAATTTAGAATCATTTATTATTCTAAAAATATCTTGTCGGTTTGTCCAGTTTAATAAGGTAATGTTAGATTTTAAATCCAGCTTACTTATTAAATCATTTATAGAATCTAATTGTGGTGAATGGTACCCTACTCCCATTAAAACCAAATGGATGTTCTTTTGGTGTTTCTTAATCTCAAAAAGAACCTGAATCATCAATTCTATATTTTTTTGAAATGAAGGTCTTCCAACTGTACATATATAATCATCTGGCCAATTTTTTTCAATTGTAAGTTCTGATAACTGATCTATTGGTAGAATAGAATTATTAAATAAAATTGTTTTTTTTTCTACATATCCAACCTCTTTGATAGCTCTGTTTTTTTCAGAATTCGAAGATGCCAATAATATAGAATTACCATTTGCAAATAATTTTTCGATAGTGATGTAAACTTTTCTTTTTAAGAAGTTTTCTGTACTTAAATAAGAATAAGCCTGAGGTGTATGTAATACTTTAATACCCAGCATTCGACCAACCATTCGACCAACTATACCTCCTTTTGCGCTATGGGAATGTATGAGATCTGGCTTTTCCTTTTTTATTATCTTATAGGCTTGAATAATTGATTTTAAATCGTTTTTAAAAGATATGTCTCTATTGATAGGTATTCTATAACTCTTTAATTTTTGATTGTTTTTATCAAGAAATACATCTTCAGTATCTTTTTGTCCATGGATAATTACATTTTCAAATTCTATATTATTAATATTAGACAGAATAAGACGTAAAGAAACATCAACTCCTCCAACTGAATGTAATATATGAACTATTTTATTCCTTTTCATTTATTTTGTTTTTTAATAAAAAAAGAGAGGTAAAGATAGCAAAGATGTAACATCCAAATTGTCTGGAAAGAACATTTTCAAAGAGAAAGAAAAATAAGAAACTTATTAATATCGCTACAGCAAAAAAGTTATATCTGTATAAGTATAAAGAAAAAAAGTAAAATGACACTAAAGCTAAAAAACCAATTATTCCTGAGCTAAGGAAAAAAGCTAAAAATTGATTGTGCGTATTAAATCTTCTTTCTAAAAACCAACCCCTTCTTGATTCATTACTTATTTTTTGAGAATAGCAATTAATCAATCCGGCACTAATTTCAGTTTCACTTTTATATCCCACTATATAATTAAATTCTTCCTTTTTAGTTAAATCATAGGCACATGGCCAAATTACATATCTAGGTTCGAAGATAGCAATTTTTGAAAGTGTTCCTTCTATGTCTTTATTTATATGAAATCGCTCTAAAATGTTTTTGTTTAGAGATATAATTGTTACTATTATTAAAAGCCAAAAACCTATAAATGTGAACTTATAACGTTTTGAAATTTTTAAATAGAAAAATATATACAGAAAGAATAAAAACAACAGAGTTATAAAAGAGTTTCTTGCTGCTATTAGAACTATAAAAAAAATCGACATTATACTAAAAAATATAAACAGACCTTTATTCTTATCGTTATCTCTTATTTTTTCTAATGAAAGTATTAATCCCATTAAGGACATACAACCAGCATAAGGCCTTTCCAGAACTAGGAGTTCATTTACAAGTAGCCCATCTCCGAGAGGGAAATTATTAAAAATTATATAGTGCTTCGTTATTTTGAAAATTGATACTGCTATCATCAACTGTATGCTAACTATAAGAGCAGTTTTTATTTTCTCTATATCCTTAATTTTTAAAAAAAGTATGGGAATTACCAAAACAAACAGATACCTGCTAAGTAGCTTCTGATCTATTATTAAACTATTATTTATAAGGGCCTTAATAAAAATAAAAAGGAATAAAGAATATAGAATATAAAAAGGAACTGTTTTTATTCTATCCAAATTAACTTTTTTTATATCGAGGATAAAAGAAAAAACAAGTAATCCTAGAACAATACTTGGAAAAGCTAATGAAAAAGGCAAAAGCAGCAGCATGCCTATAAACAAATAATCATAGCTATTTTCAATAATCTTCTTCATCTCTAGTTATAAATTTTATTCATTTCCCAAAAATCACTTCTTCCTGATAACAAAAACATTATTAAAATAAACACTTTTGTCTCCGGGAAGTAAGAATCCAAAAACTGAACCTACAATATTGAAGTAAATTATGAAAGGAATTAGCAATATTTGTTTTAAAATTTTATTTGCTGGCAATAATGTTTTTACATAGTTAATACTAAACTGTGCTATAACTTTTAGGTTATTTCCTGTTTTATGATGGGAAACTATTTCAAACCCATATTTTTCATATAAATATACCAATGCCGGTGTTGTATAACGACCAAAATCATGTGGCATTTCATGCTCTTCCCACATAAAAGGTGTTGTAATTAAAGCTGTTCCATTAGGTTTTAGAACTCTTTGAAACTCTGACAGTAATTCTTCTATATTAAAAACATGCTCTAAAACCTCCGTACAAAGCATGGTGTCGAAATAATTGTCTTCGAAAGGTATTGTTTTTCCATCATAAAAAAAGTCGACCGTATTCTGGCGATGCTCCCAACCGTCAATTTTTAAATCAATTCCTATGTATCTTGAAACATTAGTAAAATATTTTTTATATGGTTTAGTTCCGCATCCAAAATCTAATAATATTCCTTTAGCATTCAGAGCATTTTTTTTTATCTGACTATTTAATTCCTTTCTTATTAAATAGTTATTGTTTATACAAAAGCCTAAAAATTTAGGTTCAAATTTTTCCTTTTGTATACTTTTTTTAATGAAGTCTATCATTTCGTTTTTTTATTTTTTTCAATGCTGCAATCCATTTGTTGGGGGTAATACAAATAATGATATTCCTAAAAAGCCCGTATATTGGATAGTAACCAAAATAAAAATTATCTTTTATTACTTTTAATCTGCTTCGAATTTGTTGATTTCTCTTAGATAATGAAATACCATTCGGATTAATTTCGACATTTACCAAACATTCTTCCAGATTTTCTGTAATAAAGTGTTTGACTACTTTCATTGCAAATGCAAAATCTTCAGCCGATTTATAATTTGTGGGATAATATCCTACCGTTTTTATAATTTCATTATCAAACATAAATGTTGGATGAACAAATACAGCATTCAAATATATGCGTTTTTTTATCTCGGAATGTTTTAATGGAAAATTATATCTGAATAAAAAATTACCTTCCATATCAAAAGCATTTGCATTTGCTCCTATAAATTTTATGTTCTTGTTATCTTCTAAGAATTTATGTTGTATCTGAAATCTTTTCCCCACACAAACATCACCAACATCCAACCTGGCAGTAAATTGATAATTATTGTTCAGAATATAATCTAAACCGTGATTTAATGCGTGTTCAATGCCTTTATTCTCTTGCAAATAGAGAAATTTTATTGTTCCGTTTGCTTTAAATGCTTTGATTAAAACATCTTCATCTATTTTTTCTCTAGTACTTCCATCATCTACAATTACAATATCTATAAATTCCGAAGAATCAATTGAGTTTATGGAAGTCACTAAACCCCTAAAATTATTATAATGAGGAATTAATAGTGCAACTTTATTCATACGCATTTTCCTGCTTATTTGTCAAGACTGTTAAGATTGCCAAATATAACCAAAGTCCATACAATCTGAAAGTATCTATTTGAAGTAAATTTATAAACAGACCCGATAATCCGACCAATAGAATTATTGCCAGTACTTGTTTTTCACCGCTCTTATTTTTTATAAGAAATTTGATTTTTTTGATACTGAAATAAATCAAGAATATAAAAATTGAAATGCCAACCAATCCTAATTCCGACAAAATCCTGGTATACATATTGTAGCTGGGTGGAAAAGCTTTGACAGCAGGGTTTTTATAAGCTTCTTTAAATTCATAATTGTTCTTTACTGCCCAGGCTGGATAGTGAAAGCGACTATAATATGTCTGCTGTCCATAACCTACTCCAATAATAGGATGTTCTAAGAAAACCTGGAGCGCTGCATATTGCATCCCAAAACGGGATTGATTTGAGATATTTTTTGTCAGGTTACTTCTAAAATCAAGCGAGTCTATCTTTTCTTCAAAAGCATTAATTATCTTATCTCCATTAAAGATAAAAATACATACTGTTAAAAACGAAAAGACAACAGTAGCTCTGATTGTATTCTTAATTATTTTTTCTTTTGATACAGTTGTCAGAAAGAAAATAATAACCTGTATAAATATTACAATCAATGCTGTCCTTGAACCGGAATAGAAAGTAAGAACGAGTATAAGTATTGTAGGAAGGTATTTCAATATACCTTTATTGGTTAACATATAACTGAACATCCAACCTGATATGGTTATTAAATAAACTGCAAAAAAAGGAGGCTCATCAGCAATTGAGGAAATTCTGTCTCCAATAAGTCTTTTTTCAAAAAAAGGAAAATAATCCAACACATAAAAAGCATAACGTGCTAATGAAATCCCATAATAGCCTGCTAGTACTTCAAAAAAACCAACTATTGAAGCGGTAAATAAGGAGTATAAAAAAACAGTTCTTATTTTATAAAGTATTTCTTTTATTTCCATTTTTATTAACACATTATAGTAAAAAAGGAAAAAAACGATACCTGATAACAGTAAGGAGATATATTGGCGTATAAATCTATTAATTCCTGTTGTGTGCTTAAAATAACTGTTTTCAACATTTGTAAAATTTAGTAATGTTGAAAGAAAACACCAGCCTAAAAAAACCAGAATTATTTTAAAAACAGAATTATATAAGGGTAATGATATTTTTTTTTGAAAAAAAAGTAAGATAAAACCTAACAGAAAAAAGTAAGCTCCGGATTCATTTTTAAATTCTCCTAGTGCTTTAATCCCTTCAAAAGAGTTAAATGGGAAAAAAAATAGGCCGAGAAAAAAAAGAAGATGGTAAGGTTTATTTAATGAAAACATTTACTTTTTGATTTAAAGATCTGAATATTTCAGAAAGTTTAGGGGTGTATATTTTATTTAACAGGAAACCTAAAATATGAGCTGTGGTAATTAATTTATTTCTTATTATAAACATCATTACGATTTCTAATAAACCCTTATTTTTTAAAAGTTCCTGTTTATATTTTTTTGACGAAAAAACCACATCGTTATTTAAAATAATTCTTTTATACAGCAGATTTCTCTCCTTATTGGTAATTTGATCGTCAATTGCACCTTTAAACAAATAGTATAAAGAGAGATTTACAAGTTTTACGGCTTGAAATTTCTTTACTTCTTCATACGGAATTGTAATATTTGTAAGACTCTTAATATCAATATTATAGTTTTCTATTATTCTATCAAAAAAAGAGTTTTCAGCTATTTTTCTTGAGGCACTACCAACAGTTTCTCTGTAAAAATAACCACAATAATCTATAAAAAAAAGTGTCTTTGCATGACTAATTACCTGAATATTAAATAAAATGTCTTCCTCAAGGGAAAATTTCTTCAAAAAAAAGAAATTGTTGTCTTGTAGAAATTTTCTTCGATAAATCTTATTCCAAACCGCAGGCAATACTATATCCTCATTTGTAATCAGACTTGGAATAATCTTTTTATTGATTGATTCATTATCATACAAGAAACCATACTCAAATACTGTTTTTTTCTTTACATATTTACCGTCTCTGCCTAAATAATAATCCGAAACAACAACATCTGCATTTTTCTTTACTGCTTCTTTATATAAAACTTCAAACATATCATTAGTAACGAAATCATCCGAATCAATAAAACCGATATATTCTCCTTTTGCTGACTCTATCCCTGTATTTCTGGCAACGCTAACACCACTGTTTTTTTGATTTATAAGAATAATTCTTGGATCTTCTATCAGATGTTTTTGAATTAATTCAACGCTTTTATCATTAGAACCGTCATTTACAAAAATAAACTCACAATCAGAGAGAGTTTGCTTGGTAAGTGACTCTATACATTCTTCAATATGTTTTTCCCCATTGTATACAGGGATTATAATACTTAATTTTAATTCCATAATTATTTCGCCCTAATAATCTTCATAGAATAATAAAACATTCCGGAAGCAACTAAAATTTGTGCAAATGTTGAAGCTATAGCTGTACCTATAAAGTCAAAATAAAACGTCAAAATACAAGTCAATAATAAGCTAATACAGCCAGAATAAAAAAATACTTTAAGAAATTCTTTATCTTTTCCATTATTTAACAAAACCAGTTTTCCAAAAACCTGATCCAAAAAGGATAATAAAGGAAATAAAATCATTATTCTAAAAATTAAAACAGCATCTTCATTAAAGTTATCTGCGTAAATCAGATTAATAATATAATCTGAAAAAATAAAACACAAGAAAATAAAAAAGAAAATAACGCTACCACCTATATTAACTACTTTGTTAATTATTTTCACTGCATTTATTTTATCATTGACCATTTCCTTAGAGATAAAAGGATATAGTGCATTGATAACGGGTGCATTTAGATTGCTAATAGCTCTGATAACCTTTTCAATTGACGAATAATAACCAACAGAACTATTTCCAGCAATAAACCCGATAATTAAAAGGTTTGTATTAGACAGCAATGTCATTTGCAGTTCCGACAGAAAAATATGCTTCCCATTTTTTAATTGATTGACAATTTTGTCGAAGCTTTGAAATATAAATCGTATCCGGAATTTTTTTGCTACAATTATTAAAGACAAAATACCTGAAAAAATAAACCCGCAAGAAGTAAATACCGGCACTAACCAATATTGATTTTCATTTTTTACAAAAACAAAAATTGCTAAAGTAAAAAGGGTTTTAAATACTACATTAATATAAGTTATGTATTTCATTTGTTGTAAACCCTGGAATAACCAAATTGGAGAAATGGCCATGCCAACAACTACACCATAACTATAAAAATATAAATCAAAATATTTTCGTAAGAATGGAAAGGAAAAAACAAGTATACTCAAAACAATAATTCCTATTCCGAGAAGGAATAACTTTGCTGACAATACCTCATTAAAGAGCTGTCCTACCTTTTTTTTGTCGGAGGAAGATACAGAAATATCTCGGGTTGCAGTCGAATTAAAGCCATACTCCGTTACAATTTGAAAGTATAATACGACTGCATTGATAAAAGCTAAAATTCCATATTTTTCTACTCCAATAACTTTTAATAAATAAGGAATAGTTAATAACGGTAAAATTAAATTCAGTCCCTGTAAAACAGATAATGATATAAAATTTGAAAAAAGAGTTTTTACTTTTTGGGATTTAAACATCATTTGATTTAATTTAACGTTTTCAAAACCTTATCCCCATAAAAATAAAAAGGCTATCCACTCGAATAACCTTTTTTATGTTTACAATAAAAATAATGTGCTATTGAGCCACCTTTATTAATTCAGCTAACAAAGGCTCCTTCGATTGGAAGTAAGGATCATATTCTCCCTTATCATTTTTCTTAAATGAATATTGTTTTGTAGCCGGATCATAAACGATAAATTCGTTAGTTGCGAAATAATCATTTACCTTATCCTGGTCAATTACAAACTTTTTCCCTTTGTATGAAATAGTTATTTTCTTTATTTCTATCGGTGCTAAACCTTTAAAATCATTACGCCCGATATCAAATCTTAAATCTGTACCAATAACTCCCTCAGGTAAATTGAATGTAGCGGTTTGTACAGAATCACTTCCCTTTACACCTAACCAAACTGCATGATCTTCATCGAACCATTGATTAGTACCATCCTTATAAAGCAAAATCATTTCATCATCTGCTTTAATAATTAAATCAATAGCAACATCAAATGTCTCTACTTTTGGTTCTTCAGCTACAACAGGTTTCTTTTCTTCATTTTTACATGAAGCAAATAATGCTAAAAATAAACTAGCGATAATGATTTTTGTTTTCATTTGTATATTTTTTAAAGCGCAAAAATATATATATATTTATTAATTTAAAGAGTTTAAATAAATTATTTTCAGATGTTTTTGTCATTATTTAATCAAACATATTAAAAACACCTTTATGGCATATCGCTAATACAGTCTATCTGTATATCCGTATTTTTATTAATGTAAAAATCTCATATTTCTTTTATACTATTTCCAAAAAATACAATCATACTTCCTCAAGTTAAAAAGTAGCTTTCATTTTTTCCATTTGGGATTTATAGAACCCTCTTACTAATAAAATTCCAAAGAAAATACATAAAAATAAAATCGGAATGATGAATTTCATTTTCCCATTAAGAGATTGATTATTTTTGATGTTCAAAACCTCGCTACTTTCTTTTACAATTTTATCAGAAAAAACTAACTCTAACATTTTGTTTCCTTGATCAATAACAAGCTCATTTTTAGTCTTTAAAACATCATTTAACTGTGTGTTTTCATTATAATAAACCAAATTACCGCTTTTTGAATTTCCTTTTGAAGCCGTCGAAAAATCTGCCAATAAATTATCAATTTGATTAATTGTAATTTTATTTGATTCTATCTTTGATCGAAGATTTTCTATGATAGTATTTTGAATTTTTGAGTATAATTCACTCTTATTTAAATAATCAAGCACAGGTTCTATAATCTCACTACGACTAATTTCTTTATTGGTTGTTAATATGATTTTATGATTGGCATAGTTTTTACTTGTTGTTTCATCATTAATAATCTTGCTAAGATCACTGCTTTCAGCCATAAGCCTCACCAATTCAAGGTTTTGTTCTTTCGAATTAACAAATTCGTATATATCTGGTATTGGCTCAATTTC
Source organism: Flavobacterium sp. 38-13 (assembly GCF_001899155.1). NCBI lineage: Bacteria > Pseudomonadati > Bacteroidota > Flavobacteriia > Flavobacteriales > Flavobacteriaceae > Flavobacterium > Flavobacterium sp. 38-13. The sequence continues at coordinate 153,470 of NZ_MKVG01000012.1, read as the reverse complement.
AATTTTTGATAACTTTGCCGACTTTTTAATACCAATTTGATTGAGAAATTCAAAGTCTCCTTCTTTTATTTTTGAGTTAATTAAATTTACTTTGGCGTATGCATAATCGGTACTACCAAAGTTTGGCTTAATAATTATTTCATGGTTATAGACAGTTGTATTTCTGTCTAAATAAAATCCTAATCCAACCCCTACAATAAAGAGAACAGCCAAGATAATTATATTTCTTTTTAAAAATAGAAGCCCCTTAAATACCAAAAAAAGAAAGTTTTGATACACATTCCCTAATTTCTTCGAAACTTGAGTCAAGTCAATTTCTTGATTGTCCGGATTGGTTGGTGAGTTTGAACTCATGGTTAGTTTGTTTTTATGTTAAAGATTTGTTCTAGTATTTTAATCGTAATAAGATAGGTTGGTTTTACTCCTGTGGTTCCTAAACCACCTGAAGCCAGTGTACTTCCTGTTTCTAGGGGGTTATCTGACGCATAATAAGCATATCTGACCTGAACGTCTGGATTGATACTTTTTCTGATTTTTGAAGCTGATTGTATTGCTTTCTGATAGTATGCTCCTTCCATTTCAAGGCCAATGACACCCCATGTTGATTCGTGGAAAAACTTCAGCAAATCTTTGTTTTGAAGTGATGTTCCCAATACAGAAACCATAGGTCCTGCATATACCGGAATTCCGTTTCCTTCAAACATTTCGGCCGTTAGCTGGTTTTCAAAAGGATAGTTATCGCCTGTTCCTTCGTTGATATGGGCAGACGGAATCATGATATCTCCTTTTCCGCCTTCCAAAATTCCGGCTTTCCCCATAATAGAAACCGATTCTACATTCAGGAAATATTTGTTCTTGCCATCTTTATATGGCTTTAAAAGCTCATCAATAGTTTCATAAGCCTGTTCACCAAAGGCATAATCCATGACGATAATAACCGGAGCGTGCGCCCCTATTTTCGCTTTCGGGAATGCTGATTTTGCCCAATCTATTTTGGCCGTATCAAAAATCTGCACATCGATGTTGGTACCTGAAGTGTCCGGTAACGAAATCATGCCATATTTCAAGGCAAATTCTTCTACTTTATTTCGCAGGTCATTAGCACCCGGCTTACTTAGTTCTTCATAAACAAAGAAGTCAGTCTTATCCTTAAATTTAGTCTTAAGCGTATGCGTTGCAAAAATAGAATTCATAACACTATGCATATTCGCGCTGATAATATGAATCGGTCTGTCAAGCAATTCGTTTTGCTTTAATACTTCTTTGATATTATTCGCCCAAATTTCTCCGTGGATATGGTGTCCTAAACGCTCTCGGAGTATAGGACTGAAGGTTATGGTTCTCTTGTTATTGAATATTACCTCTTCAATAGCCAGTTTTCCTAACCAGTAAATCACATGAAGGAAACGATCCGGTTTTTCTTCCGTTCCAAAAGCTTCATAAATGTCCAGTATCTCCTCAAAAGAACGTCCCAGAATAATAGAAGCATGCGAAATCGCTATTTCTTTTTCAATGAGGGTAAGCTTTTTATTCTGAACCACAATCTGCTCCAGCTTTTCCCAATCTCGGGTCATTTCCTTAGTGTTTTCATCCAAAAGAACCCTATCCTTGATTTTATGTGATTCGATAAAAATAAAGGTAAGGTGCGTCAGGATATCGTAAATATCAGAACGTCCTCTTGTGATTTCAACATTCATTTGTTCGCTATCAATTCTGTAGCAGTTTCTCTTTCTTTTTGGAGGAACAATCGCCTTGAAATGTGATTTTGAATAGCCTTCATCTGATGTGAGATTGATAAATCGGCATTCTTCAATTCCTACTGGAAGCCTTTCGATTACGTACAAAAGTCCGCTTAATTCTACTTTTTCTTCTGCAATCGTTCCGTAAATTTCCGGCCTTAATTGCAATAATGCTTCCCTTAATGTATCACCCGAAACACCCATTGGCTTATAGAATCCTCTATTAAACAAATGGCGCATAGTGATGTACAGCTTTTCAATAGCCGCAGAAGACTCCTGGGCTCTTGATCGTGATATATTTTTAGTTTCTTTCATTTCTATTTATTTTCTAACCTGCAAATGTAGGTTTTTTATTTTTTAGTTGGTAAGCGTAATGCTCATTGCTATCTCTAAATACTTGTCATGGTATTTTCTCATCAACAAATTGCTATAGCTTTTAGGATTTTGCATTTTGTGTAATCCGTTCTGTGTCCATTTTCCATTGAAATACCAGCAGGTATTTTCTTCTGAAGGCAAAAATCCAAAAAACGGCTCATAGGTTTCAACATCCATCCTTTTTTTGTTTCCGGTTATGTCCTTATACTGCAGACCTTTCTTTTTGAATTTATTTTCGTTGATTCTTAAATGCTCAATAACTACAAAGAACCCATTATTTGGGATTTCAATATTATTTTTCTCCATATTGACCGTCGTATTCTTGCTGCCTTTTTTAACCTCAACAATGTGATTGTCTTCTAATATATCTTCTCCAGGTGACCCATCCGATTTTACATTTAAAAGGCGCAGATTGACTTTAGCGTTGTCAATCTTACTGCTTGTGTATATGGTAATTTCTTTTAAAAAGGGATAATTTTTTGCTTCTTCAGAATAAGGAAAATACTTAGCCGTTGTTTGCTGGCTGTAATAACGTATACCTCCCCGGCCAAAACTGCCAATTTCTTTTTCTTTTTGCTTTTTTGCAGAACTAATAACTACTTCATTCAATTCGATTTCCTTTTTATGCAACTCCACATTTTTCGCTTCTGCTGCTCTAATAATTTTGGTTTCGAATCCTACTGCAGAAAAAATCAGGTTTTTGGCAGCATCAACCGTAATAGAAAAACTTCCATCCTCCTCAGACGAAGTTCCGCCTTCCTCGTTTTGGACCATAATGCTTACAAAAGGGATAGGATTTCCTCTTTCGTCCTTAACAACACCTTTGACCTGTGAAAAGAGAGAAAAACTGAATAAGAAGAAAAATAATGCCGCTTTAATTTTCATCAATTAGTAAGTATTAATGTTACGGAAGGCTCATATATTGTTTTAGAAACCGAAAACGGGTTCATTTCTTCTCTCGTTCTTTTCAACCATCTCCCACCGGAAAAACTATATAAAAAATCTCTTTCTACTGCATTATAAAGCACTAACGGAGCATAAGTAGTCTGGATTTTTGTTGTATTGGTATTGAAATCTTTAATCGTTTTTTCTACCCTGTTTTTCTTAATCAGCAATTTTTCAAAAACCACAAAAATTCCGGTTTTGGGCATTTCTAAATTAAAATCCGATAGGTCAATTTCATTTTTAGTCACGCCTTTTTTGATTGTAACGATATAGTCTTTAGACAACAACTCGTTACCTGGAAATCCATTTTCATCAACATCATAAAGATGTAGCTTGATGGTTGCATCATCAATCCTGCTGTCAGTTAAAATAATTGCCTTTTGAATCCAGCGTGTTTTTTTGTATTCCGGATAATATGGGAAAAATTTGGCATCCATCCTTGGTCCGTTGTCAAAAGCTTCGGCAATGGTGTTTTTGGTCTTGCCTATTTCCAACTGTTTCTTTTCTTTTTTATTGTTAATCGTTACCTCATCCAATTCAAAAGTCGAAGGTGAAAGCAGGACTATCTGTGATTCCGAAACCTTAACGGTTTTTTTCTGATATCCTAATGCCGAAAAAATAAGGTTTTTATTCTTGTCATTGGTACCAATCTGGTATTCGCCATTTTCTTCAGAAGTAGTACCTATATTTTCATTCTCAACCCAAATACTTACATAGGCAATAGCATTTCCGGTCAGACTGTCCTTAACAACACCTTTGGTTTGGGCGGCAACATTTGCTGCAAAAAATAAAAATAATATTGTAGTACGTTTCATCCTTCTATTTTAACTTGTCAGCAATAGTTCTATCATTGCTCAACCTCGGAATTTTATTCTGTCCGCCCAGTTTTCCTATGGATTTCATGTATTCCTGAAAACCATTTTTTGAAACCTTAGTTACGACCAGCTTTTGCAATACGTTACCTGTAATCAGGTCGTCATAATACACATTCTGTTTTCTCATGGCATCGTCTATCCGAAGTGAAAAGGTGGCAATATCTTCCGGCTCATTTTCAAACTCAATAAACCATTCATGATAAGGCAATCCGTCTTTTGGCGTAATCTGTGGTGCTACGGTAAATTCGTTCACGCGTACAGCCGTATTTTGCATCGCTTCCCTGAGTGCTTCTTCCACTTCTTTTCCTATAACATGCTCTCCAAAAGCGGATATATAATGCTTAATCCTACCGGAAACGACAACACGATAAGGTTTTAATGACGTGAATTGTACCGTATCGCCTATGTTATAGCCCCAAAGTCCGGCATTTGTAGAAATAATCAGCACATAATTGATTCCCATTTCTACTTCGCCAATGGTATATCTTTTCGGATTTTCTGCAAAAAATTCGTCTGCTTTTACAAACTCATAAAAAATCCCTGCATCTAAAAGCAGTAACATTCCTTTTTCCTTTTGGGAATCCTGATAGGCAAAAAAACCTTCCGAGGCTGGAAAAAGTTCAATGCTATCCACTTTTCTTCCAATCAGGTTTTCAAACTTGGCGCGATAGGGCTCATAATTAACGCCTCCATAGATAAAAAGACTGAAATTCCTGAAAATTTCACCAACCGGCTTCTCTCCTTTCTGCTTCAACTTTTCAAAATACATCTGTACCCATGACGGAATTCCAGAAATCACCGTCATATTCTTGTCAAACGTTTCTTCAACTATAGCATCTACTTTGGTTTCCCAATCTTCTATACAATTGGTTTCCCAACTCGGCATTCGGTTTTTTTGAAGGTATTTAGGAACAAAATGGGCTACAATTCCTGACAGACGTCCTAACTTGATTCCGTTTTTTTCTTCCAAAACAGGACTTCCCTGTAAAAAAATCATCTTTCCGGAAACAAAAGAAGCATTTCCGGTTTCATGAATGTAGTGAAGGATTGCATTTCGTGCCGCCTGGATATGAAACGGCATAGACTCTTTTGTCAGTGGGATATATTTGGCTCCGGAAGTTGTTCCGGAAGTTTTTGCAAAGTATATCGGCTTCCCTTTCCACAAAACATTCTCTTCTCCTTTTTTAACCTTTTCGATATAAGTTTTCAGACCTTCATAATCACGTATCGGGACATTTTTTGCAAAATCTGAATATGAAAGTATGCCACTAAAATTATGATCTTTACCAAATTGGGTATCTTTTGCCTGCTGAATCAGGTTTTTAAAAACCCGTTCCTGAGTTTCAACAGGATTCCTGGCCCATTTTTGAGTCTTGTCATAAATTTTTTTGGCGAATTTTTTAGCAAAAAAAGCTTTTATTGACATTTTAAAGTTTTCTATTTTTTAGGAATAGTGAGGAATAAACTTCCCCTTATTCAAATTCTATAAAGTTGGTCGGATCAATGGCAAATCCATCTTTCCATAATTCAAAATGCAGATGAACTCCTGTAGATTCCTGACCTGTGGAACCTGCCATGGCTATTACTTCACCTGTTCTGACAACATCTCCTTGTGTTTTTGTTAGTGATGCTGCATGTTTATAAACCGACATGATTCCTTCTCCATGCCTTATGATAATCACATAGCCTGTACTCGGGGTCCAATCGGCAAAAATTACGGTTCCGTTTGCTACTGATTTTATAGGTGTGTTTTTCGGAACAGCAACATCAACGGCAAAATGTTTGTTTTTTGGATCATATTTATCGGTTATATGACCGGTAACCGGTGGAAATAATACCAGGTTTACTTTGGTCTGCGCCTTGTCAAAAAGATTGTATTTGTCTTCCTGGGCTACTTTTTCCCTTAAAATGGAATCCTGTTTTGACGGCTTGAAATTCACTTCTGAAGCAGCTGTCTGCTCCGCTGCCATAATAGAATCTTTGCTCAGTTTGGCCACTTCCACATCGCCAGCAAGTACTTTTTTAATCGATTCAATATAGGCATTATTCATTTTGATGGCCTTCTCCAGGGAATCTGATTTCAAAGCCAATTCTGTGGCTTCCCTTTTTAATTTGGTAGATGCATAGCCCGGAATGTATTCACGAAGTGGTGTAAATGCAATAATGTAGGTTGTAATCGCAATCAGGAAAATAGCTCCACCTGTCAGCACTACAAATACATTCATCAGATTGAGTTTCAGGGAAAAAATTTCTTCAAAAGTTTCTTCATTCAAAATAACCAACCGGTTTTTTGTGAAGAGTTTTTTCTTTAAAATCTGTCTTTTGAGTCGCTTACCTGACATTTCATTTTTGTATTTTACAAATATAATAATTTGGATGTCTTGCCAATGTTTTTATGCTATTACTAAGGTGTTAAATAGGTTTTACACTTTTCAAAATAATTAGTGAGTGTATTGATTCCGAAGCTTTTCCAAATAAAAAAGGCTTTTTTAACTTATAATTATTTGTTATATAAGGAAAGAGGTATGATTTTTCTTTTTACATTTGCAAATATTTACAAATGCTTGCGAAAGCATAAACTTTTTTAATCATGGGAAAATTAGGTTTAACCGAAATACTTGTAATCGTTGCGATTATCTTATTACTTTTTGGAGGTAAAAAAATTCCAGAATTGATGAAAGGATTGGGTTCGGGTATAAAAGAATTCAAGAATGCTGCTAAAGATGATCAACCGGCTGCATCTAAAAAAGAAGAAGATACAAAAATTTAAGACCGCTTTTTAAAAGCTGTTTTATTGAAGCCTCAAGGATTATGAAATCCTTGAGGCTTTTATTTTTATGATTATATCTCAGATATACTAATTTTATTTTCTTAATTTTTTATTATTATGTAATTTAAAAGCTTAATTTTTTAATTTTGACTTATAAAAATAACCTTAAAATTAAAAAAATGAAAATAATCAAAACCATTCTTTGTGTTCTTTTTGGGCTGATGTTTATCAATGCCGGCCTGGATAAATTTTTTCATTATATGCCAATGCCTGAAATAAAACCCGAGGAAATGAAAATTTATGAAGCTTTTGGAGCTATTGTTTGGCTTATGCCTTTAATTGCTTGTATTGAATTGCTTGGTGGATTATTATTTATCTTTCCAAAAACAAGAGCCTTAGGCGCAATCGTAATTCTTCCAATAACTGTTGGAATCATATTGCATAATGCAGTATTGATGCCTACAACTACTGGTCTTAGTATTTCCGGAGTACTTTTTCTGATCAATCTCTGGATGATTGGAGATAATTGGCACAAATACAAACCCCTATTTACTGAATAATGAAAAAGCCCCAGGTCAATCCCGGGGCTTTTTTATTATTCAGTGTTTTTGAGTATACCATACAGTTCCTGAATTTTAGAGACTGGCAATTCGTTTAATATTTTATGGATTTCTCCTATGGCATCGCCTTTCGAAATTGTATAAAGTGCATGATTACCTGGAAGCTTTTGGTTCTTTTCAGGAACAAAATCAAACAGGTCGTTTGGCGTACAATTAAAATCAATACAGAATTTTTCTAATTTTTTAAAGGGAATTGACAACGGTTTGTCATTCACTACTGCATTGGCATAACTTCCGGAATGGCCTCTTTCGATAAGATATTTTACTGGTTTGGTAATTCCTTTCATCTTAAAAATAGGCTGTAAATTTAATTTTATCATCTTGGCTTATATATTGGTTACTATTTTAAATTTCAAAGTATATTCCTTCAAATATAAACAAAATAGCAAAAACGTTCTAATTTTATAAAATCATGGTGAGCTGAATCCTTTTACGGCTTTCATCTACTTCCACTACTTTCACCTGTACCTGCTGGTGTAATTTAACCACTTCATTTACGTCAGAAACATAACCTTCTTTTAATTGTGAAATATGAACAAGGCCACTTTCCTTGATTCCGATATCAACAAAACAACCAAAATTAGTAATGTTATTTACGATTCCCGGCAATACCATTCCGGTTCTCAGATTGTCAATTGTTTTTACATTTGGGTCGAATTCAAAAACCTTGGCTGCTTTTCTTGGATCCAGACCCGGTTTTTCCAATTCTTTGACTATATCTTTCAAACCTAATAATCCCACATCTTCAGTAACGTATTTTTCTAACGGTATCTGTCCAATCTTTTCCTTATTGGCAATCAGCTCATTTAGCGATATTTTCAAATCTTTTGCCATTTTTTCAACTATAGCATAGGCTTCCGGATGTACGGCGGAATTGTCTAACGGGTTTTTAGCGTTTGAAATCCTAATGAAGGCTGCAGCTTGCTGGTAGGCCTTTTCTCCCAGCCTTGGCACTTTTTTTAATTGTTTTCTTTCTTCAAATGCCCCATTTTCTGAACGGTAGGCTACAATATTTTCAGCCATCTTTTCTCCTATTCCGGAAACATAGCTCAATAAAGATTTACTTGCCGTGTTAATATTGATACCAACGGAATTCACGCAACGCATGACCACCGTATCCAATTCCTCTTTCAATTGAGATTGGTCAACATCGTGCTGGTACTGCCCTACTCCTATTGATTTTGGTTCAATTTTTACCAACTCTGCCAAAGGATCAGACAATCTTCTTCCAATTGAAACTGCACCACGAACCGTCACATCATAATTTGGAAATTCGTCACGTGCAATTTTCGAGGCAGAATATACAGAAGCTCCTGCTTCGCTAACAACAAATACCTGTATAGGCTTGTCAAAGGCTATCTTTTTAATGAAAAATTCGGTTTCGCGCGAAGCGGTTCCGTTTCCAATTGAAATGGCATCAATTTTATATGCATTTACCATGGAACGGATTTTTTTCATAGCGATAGCTGTTTCATTTTGAGGCGCATGAGGAAAAATCGTTTCGTTATATAGCAAATCGCCTTTTTCATCAAGGCAAACCACTTTACATCCGCTTCTAAAGCCCGGATCAATAGCCAAAATTCTTTTTTCTCCCAAAGGCGGTGCCAAAAGCAACTGTCCTAAATTACCGGCAAAAACCTGGATTGCCGTAATATCTGCTTTTGCTTTTGCTTCCTGTAGCGTTTCATTTGATATTGCCGGAGATAACAATCGCTTGTAACTATCTTCAATAGCCTTCTTGAGATGTACAGCTGTTTCTTTCTTATTTTTGATAATAGACTCTTCCATCATTTCGATGGCTTCCTCGTTTTCAATTTCAATTTTTAGTTTTATAAATCCTTCATTTTCGGCACGTAGCATTGCCAAAAGGCGGTGAGAAGGTGCTTTCATCAAATTTTCTGACCAATCAAAATACTGTTCGAATTTTTTAGCCTTTTGTTTGATCTGTTCTGCTTCCGGACTCGATTCGTTTTCAAATTTCAGCTTGACTGCTTTGGTTGCTATTGCTGATTTTCGCTGATAAATGCGTCTAAGATTTTTCCTGATGTAAATATTTTCATTAATCCATTCTGCTATAATATCTCTTGCCCCCTGAAGCGCTTCATCTTCATTTTCAACCTTATCATTGATATATTTCGAAGCTACAAAATCAATATCATCATTATTTTGTGCCATAATAATCTTGGCCAAAGGTTCCAATCCTTTTTCACGGGCCACATCGGCTCTTGTTTTTTTCTTTTTCTTAAAAGGCAGGTATAAATCCTCCAGATCGTTTAAATCAAAAGTTTGCCTGATTTTTTTTTCCAATTCCGGAGTTAATGAATTTTGCTCTTCTATAGATTTAAGAATGGCTTCTTTTCTTTTAACAATGGTTTCAAATTCCTTGTTCAATTTGGCAATCTGTTCTATTATAACCTCATCAAGATTGCCTGTCTTGTCTTTTCTGTATCTTGAAATAAACGGTATGGTGCAATCTTCGCTTAAAAGCTGTAATGTGTTTTCTATATTTTTTACCGGCGCAGTAACTTGTTTTGAAATGAATTCTAAATTGGTCATATAAAGTCTTGATAATAATTTAAGAGGAAGCAATTTAAAAAAAGCATCTTAAAACTTGTGGTTCAAAGATGCTTTTAAATTCTGTTTTGAAAATATATTTTAGCTACAGGCTATCTTATTCACACGATTTTGGTGCCTTCCGCCTTCAAAATCGGTATTTAAAAATGTTTCTACCATTTCTACGGCTTGATGAATCGCTGTAAATCTCGCCGGGATACTAATAATATTCGCATTATTGTGCTGTCTTGCCAATGCGGCGATTTCTTTAGTCCAGCATAAGGCACTACGAATTCCCTGATGCTTATTAACAGTCATATTAATTCCGTTTCCGCTGCCACAAATTACAATTCCGAAATCTGCCTTGCCGTTTTCAACATCCAAAGCTACCGGATGTCCAAAATCAGGATAATCTACACTATCTGTAGTATCTGTTCCATAATTGGTAACTTCATGTCCTTTAGATTTTAGCATATCAACAATTGCCTTTTTATATTCTGGTCCGGCGTGGTCATTTCCTATTGAAATTTTCATAAGTTCTATTAATTAGTTGTGTACTGCAAATTTACCGTAACGGTTTCCATTTACCAAACTAAATGCTGTTGAAATTGCTTTACTTGATTATCAAAACGTTACGTTTTTATAGTTTTGTAAAAGCCTGATATCATTATATAAATTGTAATGTAAATGTTAAATTATTGCGATGTTAACAGGAATTTACAATGTACTGACTTTTAGTTAATTATAAATTAACATGGATTGTTTATAACTTCGGATAGAATTTTAGAACTATTTCTTGTTTGTTCAATTAAAATCACTAATCCAAAATCACTTTTAAAAATGCAAATTTAGTTTGGCTAATTTTTAGAAAAGTTATCAGCATCAAAAATTAGTTTGTTAACAGTAATTAACAAGTAAAGTTATTTACATTTTTAAGTAAAAAATGATTATCAACGGATGTTAACATGTCTTAAAAAACCTTAAAAATGAACTCTTTAAAAGTAAATAGGGTTGTTAATAAGTCGGTATAACAAATGCTAACTTAAAATCCTACACTTAAAAAATTAAATTATTCCAACTATCAACAAGCTATAATAACCATCAAAAAATAAATTTAAAATTTCCTTTTTCTTTTTTTGTTTTTAATGAATGTTGACAACTTCGGAATATTTAAACGATTTTCAAATTTTGATTACGGTTAAATTCGTCGAGAATTTCTTTTGCGTCTTCTGCGTCTTCCGGGTGCACCTTAAGTTTGATTCCTCCCAATGCCTGTGAATACATAGGTACGATGTTCATCATTGTCTCATTTTCGAAAAAGTATCGGATGTCCTCTAAATCGAGCCTGTGTTTTAAAATAGTGATTTCATGAGGGTAATTGAAGATAGCGAGCGTGATGAAATTTTCCATTTGAATTTGGTTTTCATAAAGATAACAAGAAATGTATTTGGTTAGCTGATAGGCAAAAGTTATATTTTGTTTAAAAAAATTAACATTTGAGAAGAAACTGTCTACAATTTCGTAATTTTCAGCATTATTAGAAAAGAAATATGAGTAAGAAACCACGAAAGCCTGTAAAGAAAACTAAAGATTTTACAGCAAAAATTTTAAAGATTTTATCTCAAGATGCCAATAAAACATTCAATTATAAGCAAATAGGAGCAAAGCTTGGAGTAGACGATACGAAAAGCCGCAATGAAATTATCAAGGACCTGAAGCTTTTAGCTTCACAGAAAAAAATTGTTGAGATTGAACCGGGTAAATACCTGGTGGTAGCTACCAGCCAGGATTATTACGAAGGTATAATCGACATGACAAGCAGAAAAACAGCCTATTTTGTTTCGGAAGAATTTGAAGATGATATTTTTATTCCTACCAATAATCTGAACAAAGCGTTAGATGGAGACCGTGTAAAGATTTATCTCTACAACAGGAGAAAAGGCAAAAAGCCTGAAGGAGAGGTTATTGAAATTGTTGAAAGGAAAAAAACGGATTTTGTTGGAGTAATTGATATCCAAAAAAACTTTGCCTTTGTTTCTACTGCCAATCCAAAAATGTATACTGATATTTTTATTCCTAAAGAAAAGATAGGAGAGGCGCAGAATGGTGATGTTGTTCTGGTTCATATTGAAGACTGGCCAAAAAAAGCAGACAGCCCTTTTGGTGCCGTTATCAAGGTTCTTGGAAAACCAGGTGAACACAATACAGAAATCCATGCTATTTTAGCAGAATACGGCTTGCCTTATGATTTTCCCGTTGATGTGGAAGCCTATGCCCAGAAACTGGATACTTCCATTCAGGAAAGTGAAATTGCCAGACGACGTGATATGCGGGACGTACTGACATTTACTATTGACCCTAAGGATGCGAAAGATTTTGATGATGCCTTGTCGTTTCAGGTATTAGAGAATGGTAATTATGAAATAGGTGTTCACATTGCAGATGTTTCCTATTATTTGGAAGAAGGAACAATTTTAGATAATGAAGCGTATCAAAGGGCAACTTCTGTATATCTGGTAGATAGGGTAGTGCCTATGCTTCCTGAAGTATTGTCAAATTTTGCCTGTTCACTACGACCACATGAAGAAAAATATACTTTTTCTGCCATATTTGAATTAAAAGAAAATGCTGAGATTGTGAAACAATGGTTTGGAAGAACCGTTATTTATTCAGACCAGCGTTTTGCTTACGAGGAAGCGCAGCATATTATTGAAACCAAAGGAAATACTATTCCTGCAGAGATTTCTTTAACCGGAAGTGAATATATTGTTCCTGAAGCCATTCAAAAAGCCACTCTTAAAATGGACGAACTGGCCAAAATATTACGCAAAAAGAGAATGCGTGATGGAGCCATTTCATTTGATAAAGTAGAAGTAAAATTCAATCTTAACGAAGCGGCAGAACCTGTTGGAGTGTATTTCAAAGTATCAAAAGATGCCAATCATCTTATTGAGGAATTTATGCTTTTAGCCAATAGGAAAGTAGCCGAATTTATTGGAAAACAAAGACCTAAGAAAACATTTGTTTATCGAATTCACGATGAGCCGGATGAAAATAAACTGATTAGTTTACAAACCGTAATTTCAAAATTTGGATACAGTATCAACTTTAAATCTAAAAAAGATATTTCCAAATCGCTTAATCAATTGCTTGAAGATGTTAACGGAAAAAAAGAGCAGAATATGGTCGATACTTTGACAATCCGATCCATGAGCAAAGCAAAATATTCAACAGAGAATATAGGGCATTATGGTTTGGCATTTGATTATTATTCACATTTTACTTCACCAATCAGACGTTATCCGGACGTAATGGCACATCGTTTGTTGCAGCATTATCTTGACGGTGGAAAATCTGTTGATGAAGAATCCTATGAAGAGAAATGCCAGCACTCGTCAAACATGGAAGTTTTGGCTACCAATGCTGAACGAGACAGCATCAAATACATGCAGGTCAAGTATATGCAGGATCACCAGGATGAAGAGTTTTTAGGCGTAATTTCCGGAGTCACTGAATGGGGAATTTATGTAGAAATTGTTTCCAATAAATGTGAAGGTATGTGTAGAATTCGTGAAATACGCGATGATTATTACACCTTTGATGAAAAGCAATATGCTTTGGTTGGAGAAATTTCAAAGAATATATTGCAATTGGGAGATGAAGTCTACGTAAAAGTAAAAAGTGCCGATCTGGTTAAAAAACAATTGGATTTTACATTTTTGAGAAAGAATGAATAAGTAGATATTAACCAAATTATAAAAACATGAAAAAGATAATTTTTGTAGCATTCCTAATGCTATCGCAGCTAAATTTTGCACAGGAAAAAATCACTAAAAATTTAGGTGATTTTGATCAGGTAAAAGTTTTTGACAGGATTTCATTACAGTTGGTTCCGTCCAATGAAAACAAAATTGAAATTACCGGTGACCGTAGGGAAGATGTAGAAATTGTCAACAAAAACGGAGAGCTGAAAGTAAGAATGAAATTGAAAAAGCTTTTGAAAGGAGAAGACATCACTGCAATTCTTTATTACAAAAATGAAATTGAAACTATTGAAGCCAGTGAAGGCTCTTATGTTTCAAGCGAAAAAACTTTTAAAGCTATAGATTTTCATGTCAATGCAAAAGAAGGTGCTGAAATAAAAATCAGCCTTGAAGCTCAAAAATTAGATGTAAAAGCGACATCCGGCGGCATTGTAAAGTTAAAAGGAAATGCAAACAGTCAGGATATTGTCATCAATTCAGGTGGTATTGTTGATGCTAAAGATTTAGAAACTTCACAAACCACAGTAGCTGTAAATGCAGGTGGAGAAGCAGATGTAAGAGCTTCTGAATTGGTTGATGCCAAAACCAGGGCAGGAGGGGATATAACGATTTACGGAAGTCCTAAAAAAATAAATAAAAAGACGTTTGCTGGAGGAAATATTACAGAATCCCAGCGATAAACACAGTCAAGGATTGTAATTTTTAAATTATCTTTGTGTTACTATTTTTAATTTGCATAAATTGCTGATTGAATATGGATCTCAAGAAACTTTCAAAAATTACAATCCTTTTTTAATGATTCAAGACATCTTAACAGGCATTCCTCTAGGTTTATTCCTATGTTTTATGATTGGGCCTGTTTTTTTTATATTGCTTGAAACCGCGGCAGTCAAAGGCATTCGCGCTGCATTGGTTTTCGATTTTGGAGTCATAGTAGCAGATGTTCTTTTCATCTGTATTGCTTATTTCAGCAGTTACCGACTTATCAACAGTTTAAAAGATGAACCGGCACTTTTTATTTTTGGAGGGCTGATTATGCTTACTTATGGTATAATTTCATACCTAAAACTCAACAAAGCAAGTAAAAATATTTCAGAAGAAGCAGAAGTTGAACTTATTAAAAAAAATTACGGTAGCCTTTTTATAAAAGGATTTCTACTCAATTTTATCAATGTTGGAGTACTTGGATTCTGGTTATTGATTATCATTACTTTTGGACCTCAGCTTGATTTGAAAACTTCCAGACTGATAGTTTTTTTCGCATCGGTTATCGGAACTTATCTAATGGTTGACCTGGCCAAAATGTTTCTGGCCAAAAGATTAAAAAGTAAAATGACTTCTTCCAATATTCTAAAAATCAAAAAAATCACAAGCATACTTTTAATAATTTTTGGATTCTCCATCATGTTGCAAGGGTGGTTTCCGAGTGACCAGAAGCTTGTCAAATCGGCTTTAGAAAAAATAGAAAACAGAAAAAAATAAGGGTATTGTAACACCTGGAAAATAAAAAAAGAGATACTGAAAAGTATCTCTTTTTCTTTTGGAGGCATCGAGCGGATTCGAACCGCTGTAGGAGCTTTTGCAGAGCCCAGCCTAGCCACTCGGCCACGACGCCATAACTGTTTGGATGGCAAATTTACATATTATTTGCTGTAACGCAAGAAAATCTTTAGCAAATATTAATTTTTAATTTTAACTATTTGATAATAATAAATTTTACTTTTGGCTGAAACAAAATCAAAAAAGCCATGTTTAAAAAGTTCCATTTTCTAAAGCCATTATTTAATTTTATTTCTATCGGATTGATAATTATGACATTAAGCAGGATATTGCTTTTTTTCTTATACAAAGATAGGATAAGCGAAACGGAAAATTATTGGTATATTTTTCCAATCGGATTGCGTTTTGACCTTATCATTTTATGTTATATTTCTTTCCTTCCTGCGGTTTTAATCTGTCTTTTGCCAGACCGTTTTCTGCAAAAAATCAAGAAGTTTTTCCATATCTATTTTCTTTTATTCTTATTTCTGTTCCTTTTAATGGAACTTTCTACTCCTGATTTCATAGCCCAATACGATACCAGACCAAACAGACTTTTCCTTGATTATTTGATTTATCCTAAGGAAGTAATGGGAACTCTATTAAAAAGTTACCTGCCTTCAATGCTGTTTGCGGTGGCGTTTTTGAGTGTGGCAGTTTATTTTGGTTTCAAAAAAGGAAAAAAATTGTTTTATCCGTCATTCCAGAATTACAAAACAAAGCTGATTTTATTCCCTTTGGTGGCCTTTTTATTGTTTTTTGGAGCTCGTTCCAGTTTAACTTCAAAACGTCCTATAAACGCAAGTAATGCTATTTTTTCAACAGATCAGTTGACGAATTGCATCGGATTGAATTCTTTTTATACCGTAGCTTTTGCAGCCTATTCTTTAAAAAATGAAAACAATGCCGCAAAAATGTATGGCAAAATGGAAAGCAGTGAAGCATATGCCAGAGTGAAAAAATACATGACTGCCTTGCCGGAAGATTTTACAGATCCTCAATTGCCTTTATTGCACAATCAAAACCCGGATTCATTAAGAGAAAAGCCTTATAACCTGGTTATTTTTCTTCAGGAAAGTCTTGGAGCAGAATATGTAGGATGTTTAGGAGGGAAGCCACTAACGCCTAATTTAGATAAATTGTCAAAAGAAGGTTTATTATTTACAAATTTGTATTGTACCGGTACACGAAGTGTCAGAGGTATTGAAGCAGTAGTAACCGGATTTTTACCTTCTCCGTCAGAAAGCGTTGTCAAATTAAGCAATTCACAATCTGGCTTTTTTACGTTGGCAGAACTATTAAAAAGCAAAGGATATGATACAAGTTTTATCTATGGTGGAAGCGCAAATTTTGATAATATGGGCTCGTTCTTTAACGGAAATGGCTTTCACAATATCATTGATGAGGCTGATTTTGACAAAGACAAAAAGAAATATGCTTTTAAAGGTACCTGGGGCTATTCTGATGAAGATTTGGTTACTAAAGCAAATGAATATTTCAAATCACAAAAAGATAAACCTTTCTTTTCTTTGATGTTTTCAACATCTAACCACGAACCTTTTGAGTTTCCTGACGGAAGAATCCAATTGTTTGACAAGAATAAAAATACGGTCAACAACGCTATGAAATATGCTGATTTTTCTATTGGTAAATTCTTTGAATTGGCCAAAAAAGAAGACTATTTCAAGAATACGGTTTTTATTGTAATTGCAGACCATAATACAAGAACCTACGGAAAGCATTTAGTGCCTATTAAAAAGTTCCGAATTCCTGCCTTGATTATAGGGCCTCAGGTTCCAAAAGGTGAGAAATATGATAAATTGAGCAGTCAGATTGATATTCCGCCAACGTTATTAAGTATGCTTGGAATGAAAGTACAGACGCCAATGCCGGGAAGAAATATTCATGACCTAAAGCCGGAAACCAAAGGAAGATCCATCATGCAGTTTCACGATATCAATGCTTTCCGAGTTGAGGATCAGGTAGTGATTATGCAACCTAATAAAAAAGCATTGCAGTTTAAAATTGAAAATGATACGGTTTTGACGCCTGTGAAATTAGACGAAGAATTGGCTAAAGACGCATTGGCTCACGTTACTGCAGCTTCAGACCTTTATAAAGAGAAAAAATATAAAATGAAAAAATAGTTAGCTTCTATATTCCTCCAGTTGAATGGTAACTGCTTCAACATCACCACCAATTGGAGGATTTATTTTTGAAACAGCAACAATTATTCTGGAAACAGAAGCTATTTCTCTAAATATACGCTGTACAATTCTATGAGCTACATGCTCTAAAAGTTTGGAACGAACAGCCATTTCTTCCCTTACTATTTTATTGAGGTGAACATAATCCACAGTATCTTCCAGTTCATCTGTTTCCATAGATTTACGCATATCGGTTTTGATTTCCAGGTCTACGGAATAATCAGAACCGATTTTGCTTTCTTCGACTAAACAACCATGAAATGAATAGGTTCTGATGTTTTTTAGCTTGATAATTCCCATGGTAAGATGTATTTTTTGATTGGAGATTTCCGTTATATAATTTCGTTGTTCAAAATTAGGTATTAAAGAATAAAAATTAAGCATTTTCTTGGCAAAATGAATAACTTTGCGGTCTTAATTTATGAATATGGCATCAGAAGAAAAATCACTGAATTTTATTGAGCAAATCATTGAAGAAGATATTAAAAATGGCTTGTCTCAACAGAAATTACGTTTTCGTTTCCCGCCTGAACCCAACGGTTATTTGCATATCGGACATGCAAGCTCGATTGCTTTAAATTTTGGATTAGGCATTGATTATCAAGCACCTGTTAATCTTCGTTTTGACGACACCAACCCTGCCAAAGAAGAGCAGGAATTTGTTGATGCAATCAAACGTGATGTACAATGGTTGGGATACCAATGGGAACACGAATGTTATGCTTCTGACTATTTCCAGCAATTATACGATTGGGCTGTTGAATTTATTAAGAAAGGAAAAGCTTATGTAGACAGCCAGACTTCTGAAGAAATGGCTCAGCAAAAAGGGACGCCTTCTACTCCAGGAGTGGATAGTCCTTACCGTAATCGCTCTGTAGAAGAAAACCTTGATTTATTCGAAAGAATGAAAAATGGCGAATTTCCGGAAGGAACACATATTTTGAGAGCAAAAATAGATATGAAATCAACAAATATGCTGATGCGTGATCCTATTATGTATCGCATATTACACAAACACCATCACAGGACAGGTGATGCCTGGAAAATTTATCCAATGTATGACTGGGCACATGGTGAAAGCGATTATTTAGAACAAATTTCGCATTCTTTCTGTACGCTTGAATTTTTGCCTCACAGAGAATTATATGACTGGTTCCTGGATCAGATTTATGATAACAAAAGCATTCGCCCAAAACAAAGAGAATTTGCAAGAAGGAATCTTTCGCATACGGTTGTAAGTAAAAGAAAACTATTAAAATTAGTTGAAGATAAACATGTTAACGGATGGGATGACCCAAGAATGTCAACTGTTTCCGGATTGAGAAGAAGAGGATATACTCCGGCTTCTATCCGCAATTTTGCCCACACTATTGGTATTGCCAAACGTGATAATTTGATTGATGTTTCTGTTTTGGAATTCTGCATACGTGAAGATTTAAACAAAACGGCACCTCGTGTTATGGCAGTTTTGGATCCTGTAAAGCTGGTTATTACCAATTATCCGGAAGGAAAAGAAGAGTGGCTGGATGCAGAAAATAATCAGGAAGATGAAAATGCAGGATTCAGAAAAGTACCTTTTTCAAGAGAATTGTATATTGAAAGGGAAGACTTTTTAGAAGAAGCTACAGGCAAGTTTTTTAGATTGACGCTTGGAAAAGAAGTACGATTGAAAAATGCCTATATCATTAAAGGTGAAAGTGTTGTAAAAGACGCTAATGGAAATATTACAGAAATCCATGTGACCTATGATACGGATAGTTTAAGTGGTAGCGGTACAGAAGCAAGCCAAAGAAAAGTATCAGGTACATTGCATTGGGTTTCTATTGCCCATGCGATTGAAGCGGAAGTGCGCCTGTATGACCGACTTTTTACAGATGAATCTCCGGATACTCATAAAGGAAAGGATTTCCTGGAATTTGTAAACCCAAATTCGCTTCAGGTCGTTACCGGTTATTTGGAACCAAGTTTGAAAGAGGCTAAAAATGAAGATAAGTTCCAGTTCCAAAGATTGGGTTATTTTACTGTAGATAAGGATTCTACAGATAAAAGATTAGTTTTCAACAGAACAGTTTCTTTGAAAGATACCTGGGAAGAAAAAGGTAAAAAAGAAGAAAATATTATTAATAATTCCCTTAAAGAAATTAATAAATATTTCAAAGTAGCCACTCAGGAAGAAAGAAACGCTGTAGAAAAGGCAATAGGGGATGAGTTGGCAAATGTGGCTAATTTTAGTTTGTTGCAGAATACTTTAAAGAAGAATATTAATAATAACAAAAGCTCTTTGTTATTTTCCAATTATCTTCTCAAATATTCAGCACTAAAAACTTCGGATGTTGAAACGGAAATATTACATAAATTGTATTCAATGTCACTTAAAAGCGAATCTCCTTATGTTCGATTGGAAGTCATCAAAAATTTAAAAAATGATGAAGCAAATCGTTTGGAGTTTTCTTCGCAACTCGACGAATTAAAAAATTCAGAAAAAAATGAAGAAGTTCTGAATTTACTTTCGCAAAATTAAAAACTATAAATTTTATATATGAAAAGCTCCTGAATTCAGGGGCTTTTCTATTATTTAGATTTTCTATAAAAAATAGAAATAGTATAATTTTTAATAATTAAAATTGACTTCCATAAATTGATTTTAGGACATTTTTTAAAAATAGTAATGTAAATATATAGATAGCTCTTTGAAAATCGATTTAATGAGGTATATGAGGGTTTTGACAAACTTTGGCATACTTTAACTGGTTGTTAACACCAAAATGTTAAAATTTACTGTAACTTTAGTTTATTAACCTAAAAAAAGAAAAGTTATGTCAAGAACGAACACAGTAATCGGAATATTAGCTGGAGCTGCAATTGGTGCAGCAGTAGGAATTTTATTTGCGCCAGACAAAGGTCAGAAGACCAGAAAAAAAATCAAAGATGGATTTGACCACCAAAAAGATGAATTGCAAAACAAATTCAACCAATTATCAGATCAGGTAAAAAGTAAATTTTCAAGAGCAAAAGTAGATTTGGAATCCGGTTTTGATGAATTGGTTGCCAATGCTCAAGACACCAAAGAAGATGTAATTGCAGCTTTAGAAAAAAAACTGGCTGATTTAAAAGCACAAGCAACAGCTGCTAGTAAAAAATAAAAAAACTGCTTTATGGCATTTGAAAAAATAAAAGAAAACACCGACGAACTGCAAGACCGAGCCAAAGAATTTTTAGATGCTAATATTGCCTACTATAAACTTTGGGGTTTCAAAATTGCAATGAAATCTACCACCTTAATGCTTAAATTATTTCTTTTGAGCGTTATGTTGGTGATTGTAACCCTGTTTTTTTCAATTGCATTGGCATTAGCAATTGGATATGGACTGGATAATTTTGCTTATGGATTCTTAATTGTCGGAGCAATTTATCTTGTTCTTGCCATATTGGTATATTATATCCAGGATAAAATTGTGGAAGGTCCGATTCTGAGAACATTTTCAAGATTATTTTTCAAAAAATATTAAAATTAAAGCTTATGCAAGTAAAGAGCTATTCTTCATATGAAGAAATAAACAGGGAACTTCAGATTTTGAAAGTAGAGAAGGATTTGGCCTATGAAAAAATGAACAAAAGTTTTCATGAGACCAAAGACAGTTTTACTGCAAAAAATATCCTGGGAACAGTTCCGGGAATAGCATTAAGCATTATAGGAAGTTTATCCGGACCACTCAAGAATGTCGGGATAGCTTATCTGACGAAAAAGATTTTTCGTCTATAAACAAAAAAGAGGCTCTATGAGCCTCTTTTTTTATTTGGTTGAATCATAACCTTCAACATCGCCACTTTCTGGTAAATGAGGTGGTGTAGGTGGTTTAGGAGTTGATTTCTTTTCTGTCTTGTCAAATGCTTTGGCACGTTTCATAGCTTCACCAACCTGATTAGAAGCTGTAAAGGAAGCTACCATATTATTCAACATGTCACTACCGGCTTGAGGAGAATTAGGAAGTAATATAAGATTAGAATTGGCATCTGCACCAATGGCCTGTAAAGTATCATAATGTTGTGTTACAACAATTAGGGCAGAAGCCTCCTGTGAATTGATTCCTACTTTGTTCAATACATCCACACTTTCTACCAAACCACGGGCAATTTCACGTCTCTGGTCAGCAATACCCTGTCCTTGTAATCTTTTACTTTCTGCTTCCGCTTTTGCTTTTGCAACAATTCTGATTCTTCCTGCTTCTGCTTCATATTCTGCTGCAGATTTCTCTCTATCGGCTGCGTTAATTCGGTTCATGGCATTTTTTACCTGAATATCCGGATCAATATCCGTAATAAGCGTATTGATAATATCATAACCGTAAGTGGTCATAGCCTCATTCAATTCGCGTTTTACGGCAATAGCGATATCGTCTTTTCTTTCGAAAACATCATCCAATTTTAACTTAGGAACCTCCGCTCGAACTACGTCAAATACATAGGATGTAATCTGGTCATGTGGATATTCCAATTTATAAAAAGCTTCGTACACTTTATCCTGAATTACTTTAAACTGTACAGAAACTTTCATTTTTACAAATACGTTTTCTTTCGTTTTGGTTTCAATGATAACGTCAAGTTGCTGGATTTTCAAATTAATCTTACCTGCAATTTTATCTACTATCGGAATTTTTAATTGTAATCCGGAATGACGGATGCTTTGGTATTTACCAAAACGTTCTATTATGGCAGCAGTCTGTTGCTTTACTGTAAAGAACGACGAAAAGAAGATAAATAAGGCGAAGAATAAAAATACATACAAAGGAATGTTTAGATCCATGATACAAAGTTTAAAGTTAATTGGGTTAAGGTACAAAAAAAGCCTCTCATTTCTGAAAGGCTCTTTTAATTTATTTCAAGCTGTCAACTGCTTTTCGAATTCTTGCAATCGTTTCTTCTTTTCCAATCATGCTCATAATGTCAAATAGGTGAGGCCCTTTTAAAGAACCAACCAGGCTCAATCGTAAAGGCTGCATAATTTTACCCATTCCGATTTCATTTTCTGTCATCCATGTTTTGACTGTATTTTCAACATTTTCAGTCGAAAAATCCAAAGTGTTTTCTAAAACACTAATAAGCTTCTCCATCAACTCAGCTGTTTCCGGTTTCCAGTTTTTAGCTGCTTTTTCATCATAAGAAGTCGGAGCCAGGAAAAAGAATTCAGACACTTCCCAAAGTTCTGAAGCAAAAGTAGCACGCTCTTTTACCAAACGAACAACTTCTGTTAAAAATTCAATAGGCTTATTGATGCCTTTTTCCAGCAATACATTTGAAAGCTGTTGTGCTAAATCATTATTATCTGCTCTTTGGATATACTGGTGGTTGAACCATTTGTTTTTATCAGGGTCAAACTTAGCGCCTGCTTTATGGACTCTTTCCAAATCAAAAGCTGTTATCAGTTCATCAAGGGTAAATAATTCCTGATCGGTTCCGGAACTCCAGCCTAATAGAGCCAGGAAATTGATTACAGCTTCCGGAAGAAATCCTTTTTCTCTGTAGCCTGAAGAAATTTCTCCGGAACTAGGGTCTTTCCATTCTAAAGGAAATACCGGAAAACCAAGTTTATCACCGTCTCTTTTTGAAAGCTTGCCATTTCCAACCGGTTTTAGAATCAAGGGAAGGTGGGCAAATTCCGGAGCTTCCCAATTAAAAGCTCTGTACAATAAAACGTGTAATGGTAGTGATGGAAGCCATTCCTCCCCACGAATTACATGTGAAGTTTCCATCAAATGGTCGTCTACTATATTTGCTAAGTGATAGGTTGGCATTCCGTCACCCTTGAACAAAACCTTATCATCTAATAGATTGGTGTCAAATTTTACTTCACCACGAATCATATCGTTCAAGTGCAAAATCTCATTAACCGGAGTTTTGAAACGGATAACATATTCCTCACCATTTGCAATTCTTTGCGCCGTCTTTTCAGCAGAATTGGTCAATGAATTATCCAATTGCTCACGGTTTCCGTGATTGTAAATAAATGTTTTTCCCTGTTCTTCTTCGTTCTTGCGCAATTGGTCCAAATCTTCAGCAGTATCAAACGCATAATAGGCCCAACCAGATTGTACCAATTGGTCAGCATATTCTTTATACAAATGTTTTCTTTCGCTTTGGCGATAGGGTCCAAATTTTTCATTTTTTCCAACAGTTTCATCCGGAGCAATTCCAAGCCATTCCAAAGCTTCCAGAATATAAGCTTCGGCTCCCGGCACAAAACGGTTTTGGTCAGTATCTTCTACACGAAGGTAAAAAACACCACCATGTTTTTTAGCAAACAGATAATTGAAAAGGGCTGTTCTAACGCCACCAATGTGTAAAGGTCCTGTTGGACTTGGCGCAAAACGAACGCGAATAGGTCTAGACATTTTGAGTAAATTTTGGTGCAAAGATACGATTTTAGTTAAAAGTTATCAGTTCACAATAAGCAGTTTTCAGACAATAACTCAGTATAAATCTGCAATCTTAAATCTTAAATCCGCCGTCTGCAATCTGTCATCTGCCGTCATAATTTTAACCTTTCATATAAATATAAATTACTATTTTTATCGGTTATAAAGAAACTATTGACAATTTTGGATAATAAAACACTGATTTACGACAAATTAGAAGCATTTATCAAGAAGTATTATGCAAATGAACTACTCAAAGGATTGATTTTCTTTATTGGGTTAGGATTACTGTATTTGCTGTTTACGCTTTTTGTCGAATACTTTCTTTGGCTAAAACCAACGGGAAGGACTATCTTGTTTTGGGCATTCATAGCTGTAGAAGTTTTTCTTTTGTTCCGGTTTATAATGTTCCCGATTTTCAAGTTGTTCAAACTTCAGAAAGGAATTGATTATGAAGAGGCATCGGCAATCATAGGAAGTCATTTTTCTGAAGTTAATGACAAACTGAAAAACTTCCTGCAATTGTCAAATGACAACAATCAGTCAGAATTATTACTCGCTTCAATTGATCAGAAAGCACAGACCTTAAATCCGATTCCTTTTGGTAATGCCATTAACTTTAAAGGCAATATCAAATTTCTTCCGTGGGCAATTATACCAATCCTGTTTTTTGCTTTTTTTATGATATCCGGTAATAGTGATATGATAACCCAAAGCTTCAATAGAGTAGTGCGCTATAACGAACGCTTTTCACCACCGGCTCCGTTTGCTTTCGAAATTATAAATCCTTCTTTGCAAACTGAACAAGGAAATGATTTTGTACTCCAGGTAAAATCACAAGGAAAAGTAGTTCCGGAAAATGCCATGATTTATATAGATGGTGAAAGCTATTTTATGGAAAGTACAAAACCGGGTTTTTTTGAATATAAATTTACAAGACCGTCTAAAAACATACGTTTTCATATTGAAGCCAATCAGGTTACTACCAAAGATTTTGAATTGGCTGTTGTAGCTGTTCCAACCATTGCCAATTTTGAAATGGTTTTGAATTTTCCGTCCTATTTGAATAAGAAATCAGAAACCATACAAGGCTCCGGAAACGCAATTGTACCTGAAGGAACTAAAGTAACTTGGAAAGTGGCTACTTTGGCAACAAAATCTGTCGAATGGTCTGATTTAAAAACAATTACGCCATTTTCTTCTAACGAGAATACATTCCAGATTACAAAAAGCATTTTTCAGAATACGGATTATCAAATTTTGACTTCAAATGCTAAAGTGAAACACTACGAAAAGCTGAATTATCAGATTTCTGTTATCAAAGACCAGTTCCCAACTATAGCGGTGAACAATGCACCGGATAGCCTTAAACTAAACCAGAATGTTATTGTAGGACAGGTTTCTGATGATAACGGATTATCAAAATTACAGATTGTTTTCTATCCGAAGAACAAAACTAATGAAGCCAAAAAGATGGCTTTGCCGGTTAAAAAAGATGTTTTTGACCAGTTCATTTTCTCTTTCCCCGGACAGCTTCCCGTAGAAGAAGGCGTTTCCTATGAGTACTATTTTGAAGTTTTTGATAATGATGCCCTGCATGGTTTCAAATCTACAAAATCTTCTGTTTTCTCAGATAGGTTAGCTACTGTCGAAGAAAAGGAAGAACAGAATTTGCAGCAGCAAAATGACAACATCAACAGTTTAGAAAAGTCAATTAAAAACCAGGATAAGCAATTGTCAGAAATTGACAAACTACAAAAGTTGGGTAAAGAAAAAACAAACCTGGAATTTAAAGACCAACAAAAGGTTAATGATTTTATCCAACGCCAAAAACAACAGGAACAAATGATGAAAGAGTTTTCCAAAAAGATGGAAGACAACCTCGATAAGTTTAAAACCGATAAGAAAGACGAGTTCAAAGAAGAATTAAAAGAGCGTCTTGAGAAGGCTGAAAAGGAAATCGAAAAGAATGAAAAGTTATTGGATGAATTACAGAAATTATCTGAAAAATTAAGAGAAGAAGAACTGTTTGAAAAGATTGATAAATTCAAACAGAGTTCAAAAAATCAGACTAAAAATTTAGAGCAGCTAGTTGAGCTTACGAAGAAATATTATGTAGAAAAAAAGGCTGAACAGTTGGCTGAAAAATTAGATAAGCTTTCTGAGAAACAGGAAGCCTTGTCTAATAAAGATAAAGAAAATTCTGTCGAAAATCAGGAGGATATAAATAAGGAATTTGAGAAGATTCAAAAGGAATTGGACCAACTTGAAAAAGATAACGAGCAATTAAAAAAACCGATTGACTTACCCAAAGACGAACAAACTGAAAAGAGTATAGGTGAGGATTTAAAGAAAGCATCTGACGAATTAAAAAAAGACCAGAAAGCCAAAGCCAAACCTAAACAAAAAAGTGCTGCTCAAAAAATGAAACAGATGAGCGGTGCCATGATGGAAAGTATGGCCGGTGGAGAAATGGAACAGTTGGAAGAAGACGTGAAAATGCTGCGTCAGATTCTGGATAATTTATTGGCTTATTCCTTCTCACAGGAAGACCTGATGAAGAACTTTAAGGGACTTAAAAAAGGTTCGCTTTCATTTAATAAAAACCTGAAAATACAGCAGGATTTAAAACAACAATTCAAACATGTTGATGATAGTTTGTTTGCCATGTCGTTGAGGAATCCAAAACTGGGTGAGAACATCACTACAGAAATTGGTAACGTGCATTACAATGTTGACAAGGCTTTGGAAACCTTATCTGATGCCCAGATTCAAAAAGGTGTATCACACCAGCAATATGCCGTCGCTTCATCCAATAAGTTGGCCGATTTCCTGAGTGAGATTTTAAACAGCATGCAAATGCAGATGCAAATGTCCGGTTCCGGTGCTGGGAAGCCTAAGCAGGGTCAAGGTCAGGGAATGCAACTTCCTGACATTATTGAGAAGCAGAAAGGATTGGGTGAAAAGATGAAAGAGGGTATGAAGAAAGGTGAAAAACAAGGAGAAGGTAATGAGGGTAAGGATGGAAAACCTGGTAAGGAAGGAAAAGGTAAGAATTCTAAAAGTGGAAACAAAGAGGGTGAAGGAGGAGAAGACGGTGAAGGCAATGCGGGTGAAATATTAGAGATTTACAAAGAACAGCAACGCTTGCGTGAAGCATTGCAAAAGGCTTTAGAAAAAGAAGGAATGGGTGGTAGTGGACAGAATGCGTTGAACCAAATGAAGCAGATTGAAAAGGATTTGTTGAATAAAGGTTTCAAGAATGAAACGCTTCAAAAGATGCTTAACCTGAAACACGAATTATTGAAATTGGATAATGCAATCCAACAGCAAGGTGAAGAAAAGAAGCGCCAGTCGCAGACTAACAAAAAAGAATACAATAATCAAACGAATGCTATTTCTCCAGCCTTAAAGCAATATTTAAATAGTATTGAAATATTAAACAGACAAACACTACCTTTGCGGCCAAATTTTAACCAGAAGGTTCAAGAATACTTTAGAAAAGATGATTAGCTTTAATTACGAAACCGAGTTTGAATTGCCAAATGAGGATAAAATAGAGAAGTGGCTTTCAGAGGTTATTGTTTCAGAATCTAAAAAAGAAGGAGATATTAATTATATCTTCTGTGATGACGAATACCTGCATGAAATCAATGTCAAATATCTTGATCATGACACTTTAACAGACATTATTAGTTTTGATTATTCCATAGGCAATGAATTACACGGAGATATTTTCGTTTCAGTAGAAAGAGTAGCAGACAATGCGAAAGATTTCAACGTGAGTTTTGACGAAGAATTGAAAAGAGTGCTTGCTCATGGCATATTACACTTTGCAGGATACAAGGACAAATCTGAGGAAGATGAGTTATTGATGCGTTCAAAAGAAGATGAAAAGATTGCAATGTTCCACGTGAAACAATAGCTTAAACATCTTTTCAAAAGAATAAAAATTACTAAACGTTCCACGTGGAACACAATAAGATTTTGGTTTCCAAAATCGTAAAGAGAGGATAAAAAAATGTTTCAAGAAACCTACGATGTGATTGTGGTTGGAGCCGGACACGCTGGTTCAGAAGCGGCCGCGGCAGCGGCCAATTTGGGTTCGAAAACCTTATTGGTTACAATGAGCTTGCAGAACATAGCCCAGATGTCGTGTAATCCGGCAATGGGAGGAATAGCAAAGGGACAAATCGTGAGAGAAATTGATGCCCTCGGCGGATATTCCGGAATTGTTTCAGACAAAACGGCCATACAGTTCAAGATGCTCAATAAATCAAAAGGTCCGGCAATGTGGTCGCCAAGAGTTCAAAGCGACAGGATGCGTTTTGCAGAAGAATGGAGATTGATGCTGGAAAGAACACCAAATCTTGATTTCTATCAGGAAATGGTAAAAGGTTTGATTATTGAAGATGGTAAGATAAAAGGAATCAAGACATCGCTTGGAATCGAAATAAAAGCAAAGTCTGTTGTTCTCACCAATGGAACTTTCCTGAATGGATTGATTCATATCGGAGAAAAACAATTTGGTGGCGGTAGGGCAGGTGAAGGAGCCGCTTATGGTATCACGGAAGATTTGGTTCGTGCCGGATTTACCTCAGGAAGAATGAAAACAGGAACGCCACCACGTGTTGATGGACGTTCTTTAGATTATTCTAAAATGGAAGAACAGCCAGGTGATGTAAACCCGGATAAGTTTTCCTATTCTGACGAAACCAAGCCGCTAGCACATCAAAAATCATGTTATATGACCTATACGTCGTTACAGGTTCATGATTTACTACGTGAAGGATTTGACCGTTCTCCAATGTTTAATGGAAGAATCAAAAGCCTTGGGCCAAGATATTGTCCGTCAATTGAAGATAAGATAAACCGTTTTGCAGATAAGGAAAGACACCAATTGTTTGTAGAACCAGAAGGATGGAATACGGTTGAAGTCTATGTAAATGGATTTTCCACATCACTACCGGAAGAAGTGCAGTTCAAAGCACTGCGTTCTGTGGTTGGTTTTGAGAATGTAAAATTCTTCAGACCGGGTTATGCCATCGAATATGATTATTTCCCGCCTACGCAGTTAAAACATACGTTGGAAACGAAACTGGTTGAAGGTTTGTATTTCGCCGGACAGATTAATGGAACTACAGGTTATGAAGAAGCTGCATCGCAAGGATTAATGGCCGGTATCAATGCGCATTTAAAAGTGCATGAAAAAGACCCGCTAATTTTAAGAAGAGATGAAGCTTATATTGGGGTGCTTATTGATGACCTAATTACGAAAGGAACGGAAGAACCCTATCGTATGTTTACTTCGAGGGCAGAATATAGGACCTTATTGCGTCAGGATAATGCAGATTTCAGATTAACGCCAAAATCTTTTGAGATTGGCTTAGCTTCTGAATCCCGTATGCGCAGAATGGAGAAAAAATTAAACGAATCAGAAGCAATGGTTAATTTCTTTAAAGAAACAAGCGTAACAGTTGCAGAAACGAATCCGATATTGGAAGAAAAAGGTTCTGCCCTGATTTCGCAACCCGACAAAATGTTTAAAGT
The DNA here is from genome assembly GCF_001899155.1 of Flavobacterium sp. 38-13. Lineage (NCBI taxonomy): Bacteria > Pseudomonadati > Bacteroidota > Flavobacteriia > Flavobacteriales > Flavobacteriaceae > Flavobacterium > Flavobacterium sp. 38-13. The sequence continues at coordinate 124,120 of NZ_MKVG01000012.1, read as the reverse complement.
TTTCTCACGCCCGCAGATTGATTTAGAAGACATACTGAAATTTGAAAAGGTAGCTCAATATGTTAAGGACAACAATCTTGATAAGGAAGTATTAGAGCAAGCCGAAATACAGGTGAAATATTCAGGCTATATTGAAAAAGAAAAAAATAATGCTGATAAGCTGACGCGTTTGGAAGATGTGAAAATTCCGGAATCTTTCGATTATGATAAGATTAAATCATTGTCGCATGAAGCCCGTGAAAAGTTCAAAAAAATACGCCCGGTAACATTATCACAAGCTTCTCGTATTAGCGGAGTTTCTCCAAGTGATATTTCCGTATTACTAATTCATATGGGAAGATAATATGTTTCACGTGGAACGAAGTACTCAAAACCGCATTATCAAAGGAATTGTCTCAATTCTTTTGATAATTTTTGTTTTACAAAGCTGCATTGGAACCAAACAGGCTTTTATGATAGACGACTATTATATCTCTGAAAACGGAAAAGAAGTTCTGGGCACGAAACCACTTAATGCGTTTATTTTTGAAAACAATTTAAAAAATCTTCCGTTTGAGCAATTTCTCGCTATTAAATACAAATTGGATAATTATCTCACAAGAGAGTTTTGGATTACGATTGATGGCGACAAGTATAAGCTTATTGTCTATGAAAATTCAGAGTTTGATAAATATTTCGGTTTTTCAAACTTTGCGGTACAAAACCAAGAAAATATAGCTAACATTGTAGGAGGCCAGCCAAAATTTATTGCTATCTCAATAATTAATGAATTTAATGAAGATTGTCTTTCCAATAAATCCATGTTTCAAAACAAAGTAACGGCTTATCTTAAAAATCTTAAAGACGAATACATCCAATTTAAACAATGACCTCAACAAATCATAAGCATTACCAAACTGTAAAAGACAATTCTGTTTCGAAAGAAGTTTTCGAGTTATTACATGACGAAGATTTGGACATGCTGATTACTTCACCTCAACCAAAAGGCACAGAACTTTCCAAATATTACGAAAGTGACGATTATATATCGCATACAGATAGTAAACGTTCTATTTTTGAAAAAGCCTATCACTTCATAAAAAATATTGCCCTAAAAAATAAACTAAGCCTGGTTAATAGCCTGAAAAAAAAAGGTAAGCTTTTGGATATTGGTGCGGGAACCGGAGATTTTCTTTTAACAGCTAAAAATGACGGCTGGAATGTAATAGGTGTAGAGCCAAGTGAAAAAGCAAGGTTAATTGCAGCCAAAAAAGGAATAGAATTAAAACCGGTAGCTGATTTTAATGACCATTCTTTTGATATTATAACCATGTGGCACGTTTTAGAACACGTTCCGGATTTACAGAATCAAATAAAAGAATTAAAAAGATTGCTAAAGCCAAATGGCGCGATTATTATTGCCGTACCTAATTTTAAATCATACGATGCAAAATACTATGGTGAATTTTGGGCAGCATATGATACGCCAAGACATTTGTGGCATTTTTCAAAAACGGCAATCAAAAAATTATTTCAAAACGAAAATATTGAGCTTGTAAAAATCCTGCCGATGAAATTTGATTCATTTTATGTGAGTCTTCTATCTGAAAAATACAAAACCGGAAAAATGAATTTTATTAAAGCATTTTTTATCGGTTTGAAATCAAATTGGAAAGCAAAGGAGAAATTTGAATATTCTTCGCACATTTATGTGCTAAAAAACGCTAAAAATTAAAATAAAAGCGGGAGTTGGAAGATTTTTAAGGGCAATATGAAAAGACATCGTCTTTTTTTGAAAGTGTCTTAAATAGCCTTATTTCAATCCGTTTTTGATAGTCAGAATTTATGCTCGTTTTTTAAACCATAAAATAATTTTATATAAAGAAAAAGCCCGAAAATTTACACTTAAGCCATTTGTAACATTTTTTTTCTATTTTTGACCCAATTAAAAAATAAAGAACACAGAATGAAAAAATCAATAGTAGCCATTGCAATAGCAATCTCATTATTTTCTTGCAACAAAGCCGAAGAAAAAAGCACATCAGAAAAAACAGCGTATATCGATACTGTAAAATTGATGGAAGAATATACAGAATCGAAAGACCTTCAGGCCAAGTTTGAAGAAAAATCGAAAGTTATGGGCAGAGAATTGGAACTTGAAATTAAAAAATTCCAGGAAGAAGCCGATAATTTCCGTAGAAATGCACAGGCAAATGGACCAGAATGGGCACAGAGAAAAGGCTCTGAGTTGCAGAAAAAAGAACAGCAACTAACTTATGCCCAGCAAGCTATGAGCCAACAGTTACAAAAAGAAGCAGCTGTTGAAAGGGATTCTGTAGTTAGCAAAGTAAGAAAATACATAAAAGATTACGGTAAAAAGAATGGTTATTCTTATATCTACGGAACAGGTGATGCTGCTACGGTTCTATATGCAAAAGAAGGATATGACATCACGGATAAAATAGTTAAAGAATTGAATGACAATTATAAAGCTCCAGAAAAAACAGAAACAAAGGATACTGCAAAAACTGAAGAGAAAAAATAAATTCTATAAGATGCCTTCCCCGAGAAGGCATTTTTTTTGGAAATATTTCAAAAAATTGACTATTTTTCCCTATTCGAAAACTACAAGCCAATGCAACCAATTTCTGAAGCAGCATCCTATACGCTCAAATTCATCAACCAAACCCAGCGTTCTCTATTCCTAACCGGTAAAGCCGGAACCGGAAAAACCACTCTTTTAAGAGAAATAATCCAGTCAACACATAAAAATACGGTAGTTGTGGCTCCAACAGGCATCGCCGCTTTGAACGCGGGAGGTGTTACGATTCATTCCATGTTTCAGCTTCCGTTTGCGGGTTTTATCCCGGAATACAATAAAACACCCCACTTTTCAGATACCATAAAGTTCGAAACCAAAGACACCTTAAAGCGCCATTTCAAGATGAATGGTACCAAAAAATCAGTGATTTTGAATATGGAATTGCTGATAATTGATGAAGTGAGTATGCTTCGGGCCGATTTATTGGATGCTATTGACTTTACAATGAGGAGCATACGAAGAAAAGAACTTCCGTTTGGTGGTGCTCAGGTATTATTCATAGGTGATTTATTGCAGCTTCCGCCCGTTGTTAAAAATGAAGAATGGGAAGTCCTGAAAAACTACTACCGGGGAAAATTCTTTTTCCATTCGCATGTAATGCAGCAATATCCGCCATTGTACATTGAACTTTCAAAAATTTTTCGTCAGACCGATGATAAATTTATATCGATATTGAACAATCTCCGTAACAATCAGGTAGATGCAGAAGACATCAAAAATCTGAACCACTATGTAAGGCCGGATTTTGACCTCAAACAGAATAAGGGATATATTACCCTGACAACGCATAATGCGAAAGCTGATGCTATAAACGAACAGTCATTAGTTGATTTACAGGAAAAACAACTGACATTTTTACCTGAAATTGTTGGCGATTTCCCTGAAAAGATATATCCTGTTGATGAAAGGCTGAACCTGAAAGTTGGAGCCCAGATTATGTTTGTAAAAAATGACCTTTCATTGGAAAAGAATTATTTCAACGGAAAAATGGGCATCGTAAAATCGTTGTCTGAGCAGGAAATACTGGTTCATTTTCCGGATGAAAACAAGACCATTGAAGTAGAAAGATATGAATGGCAAAACATTAGATATTCTGTTGACCCCAATACTAAGGAAATCGTAGAGGATGTTTTAGGTACTTTTACTCATTATCCGATTAAATTAGCGTGGGCAATAACCGTTCATAAAAGCCAGGGATTAACTTTTGACAAAGCTGTGCTTGACGTATCGCAGGTTTTTCTTCCCGGGCAGGCCTATGTTGCTCTGTCACGACTTCGTTCGTTAGAAGGGCTTATTTTGCTTTCTCCATTGCAAATGAATGGCATTTCGAATGACTATGATGTCATGCAATATTCCAATAACAAGGCTTCTGAAGAACTATTGCAGTCTTCCCTGGAAAAAGAGACACTAAATTTTATTCATAACTATCTGAAAAACAGTTTTGATTGGAAAGAATTGGCACAGGAATGGCGGAACCATCAATACAGCTACAATGAAGATGCTGAAAAATCTGAAAAATCAAAGCATATGCAATGGGCGAAAAGGCAGGCAGAATCCATTGGTGCACTTACGGAACCGGCTACAAAATTCATGTGCCAGCTGGATAAGCTATTTTTTGATGAAGCGCATGATATTCAGTTTGTTTTGGAACGAATTCAGGCTGCCCACGATTATTTCTTAAAACCAATGGACCAGCTGGTTTATGAAATCCTGTGGAAACTGGAAGAAGTAAAACGCGTAAAGAAAGCAAAAACCTTTTTTCAGGAACTCTATGCTTTGGAAGAATTGCAGACAAAGGCCGTGTTACGTTTGATGAAAGCCAAAAGACTCATAGAAATTGTGGCATCAGGTCAGGAAATCTGTAAAGAGAATCTGGATTCACAGGAAATTAAATCCTATAAATCGAAAAAACTGGATGCCATTCGTGAGGAATTCAAGAATACTCACGCTACATTGGTAGATGATGATTATGATGAAGAGCGTTATATGCCAAAGAAAAAAGCGAAAAAACTACCTAAAAAATCAACGGTGGAGGAAACCTATGAACTTTGGCAGCAAAACAATTCTATACCCGAAATCGCTGGTCTTCGCAAACTAACGCAACAGACCATAGTGACTCATTTTGTCAAATTAATCCAGTCCGGAAAAGTGGCATTATCAGACATCCTTCCGGAAGGCGTAATACAAGATTTGGCTGAAGCTTTTGAAGGCTACAACGAAGAATCTCTCAACGGATTGAAAGAAAAATACGGGAATAAATTTACCTGGGATGAACTGAAGTTATTCAGAGCTTCACAGCAGTAAATTATTGCATAAAAAAAACACCTAAAATAGCCGGAACAAAATAGATGGCAATAGTTCTGGCACCATCATAATCTTTGGCAATACGCTGTCCGAATAATAGAAAAATCAGCGTAACAGCAGAAACAACAGAACCGTAAAAACCAAAAGTAGTTCCTTTATTCATAAGCATCTGTATAATACCGGCAACGCAAAGAATTCCGGCTGCTATTTCCAAAACAAGAATTAGCATCAGGGATTGTGGTACACTGTTTTTGATGAATGTTTTCTCAAAATGACCTTTGAGCCAGCCTACATTACCTTGCCAGTCAATTACCTTGTCATAGCCTGATTGTAAAAAGGTTACGGCCAAAAATACTAAAATCAAAATAGAAGCAGTGTTGTTCATGATTACTATTTTTTGTGGATTAATCGGGTTAGTTTGATAGATAGGTCGGTTAAAATAATCTTCGCATTTCCGTTTCGTTCAATATGATAAACGGCATCAGAAAGCTCTTTGTAAATATCATTGATATTGTTGCCATTAACAAATGGAGCAAAGTTTTCCAGCTTGAATTTTTCAACTTTAGGTTCCATATAAACCAGGCTTGATGCCTGATAGTTCAGCAGCAATGCCTGACGGAACATTTCGATACAAAAATGCAAAAATTTCTTTTGTGCTTCACGCCCCAGGCCGGCAATTTGCTCACTCCAGGCAATCAGGTCGTTGATGGCTGATGCATTTCCTTTGGCACGAAAAGCCGCACGTACCCATAAAACAAACCATTGCTCAAAAGGCTGTTCTTCGCTGTCTTCATGCAGCAGGTGCAATGCCTTGCTAAAATTTCCTTGTGCCTGGTGCGCAATTTTCCTGGCTTCGCGAGGGTCTATATTTTCACGTGAAACTAATGCATCAGCAATAATATTTTCATGGATTCCGTTGAAATGAAGTATCTGGCAGCGCGAACGTATTGTCTGTATGATAGATTCCTCATCTTCAGAAATCAGAATAAAAAGTGTTTTTTCAGGTGGTTCTTCAAGAATTTTCAAAAGCTTGTTGGAAGCTTCAATATTCATCTTGTCTGCCATCCAGACAATCATGATTTTATAACCACCTTCATAGGATTTTAATGAAAGTGACTTTAAAACTTCCTGGGCATCTTCTACGCGAATCAGTCCCTGTTTGTTTTGAACGCCCAGATATTTATACCAGTCAAACAATCCGCCATAAGGCCTTTCCATTAAAAAGGAGCGCCAATCAGCAATAAAGTCAAGACTTTTTGGCTTGGACTTTACATCATCTGTCGAAACCGTAGGATAGATAAAATGCAGGTCGGGATGTGAAATGTTATTGAATTTCAAATTACAGGCCTCGTTTTCGCCCTGATTTTCACCACCTGAATTCCGGCATAACACATATTGCGCATAGGCCAGAGCCATAGGTAATGTTCCACAACCTTCAGGACCAACAAACAATTGTGCATGCGGAATTCTTCCGGCATCAGCACTTTTCGTAAGGTGGCTTTTGATATGTTCTTGTCCTAGGATTTCTGAAAATAGCATGGAACAAATATAGGGGAAAAAGGATGAACAGCTATCACGCGGCAAAAAAATGAATAACTTCGAAAACTTACAGGTTGCCTTTCAAATCGTTAAACAAAAACATTTCATTTTGCATGTTTATAGAGCCGCGCCTTGGCCTGTCTAAATCTAAGGTTATATAGATAACAACAGAAGTCAGAAGACAAAACCCCAAAATATAAAACCGGTCTATTTTTTTCTTAAACCCTGAGCTGTAACCAATGTAAAAGGAAATAATTATAGAAAAAAACAGAAGTAAATAAACGATGGGTTCCGGAACGTTAGCATTATAGGCTTCATTTGCTGTTGTAGCAGCATCAAACATACTGTTTAAAGCCGGAATCATCATGTTGGAAGGTAAAAATAAATCTTTATCTCTTGAATATTGAGTAGCCCTGTTCCATAAGGTTTGGCTTATTTCTGCCGACTCTCTAAGGGAGTTATTGATTTTCTCCTCATTTCTATCCGATTCAAAATAAGCAATCCTGGAGCTAAGATATACGGCAAAATCTTTTTTAAAAGCGTTTTTCAGGCTATCCGGATAAGTGTCTGCCCTTAGAATAGCTGTTCCAATGCAATTGGCTTCATCAATAAGGCTTGCTTTTCGGGTTTCGAATCTGGAACCGGACATTCCAAAAGTAAAAGCGAGGATTAAGGCCAGTAATCCTAATAGTGAAGACAAAATGCCGGAATTGTCTGAATCAGTCTTTGTTTTTTTTACCCCAAACCGGTACCCGACATTGATAGCCAATAGCATGGCAAAAAATAAGAAGATAACGATATACCCGGCATCTAAATCAAATAAGAAAGAATGTTTCATAGGTTTCCTAAGGATTGATTATTTTTTTGATAATGAGCAACAAAGGCTTTCGTGTTATTTAAAAATGGCGGGGATGTTTTTAACAAGAAATAAATGTACAAATTTTTTCAATCGGATTTTCTAAAGTAGCCCAATCATCAATTATAACGTTTTCGCTAACGATTTAAGCTTATTTTAAATGTTTTCATATTTTTTAGTTGGTTAAAAATCATATATTTGTGAATCCAATAAAAAAACAAATAAAATATACCACTAATGAAAACTTTGAACGACTTCAATTTCAAAAACAGAAAAGCACTAATCAGGGTAGATTTCAATGTTCCTTTAGACGAGAATTTTAAAGTAGTTGATGCCACCCGAATTGAAGCGGCAAAGCCAACAATTGATAAAATTCTTGCTGATGGCGGAAGCGTAATCCTGATGTCACATTTGGGAAGGCCAAAAGCCAAAGAACCAAAATATTCTCTGGAACATATTCTTGAAAAAACAGCAGAAGTTCTGGGCAAAGAAGTAAAATTTGCGAATGACTGCATAGGTCCGGTAGCAGAGGAAGCAGCAAAAAATCTTAAACCGGGCGAAATCCTGCTTTTGGAAAATCTTCGCTACTATCCCGAAGAAGAAGCCGGAGATGTTGAATTTTCAAAGAAATTGGCTTCATTAGGAGACATCTATGTGAATGATGCTTTCGGAACGGCTCACAGAGCGCATGCCTCAACAACAATTATTGCGCAGTTCTTTCCAAACGATAAATGTTTCGGAACCCTTTTAGCTAAAGAAATTGAAAGTCTCAATAAGGTGCTTAAGCATTCTGAAAAGCCGGTAACAGCTGTATTGGGTGGCTCAAAAGTTTCTTCAAAGATTACGGTTATTGAAAACATACTCGATAAAATCGACCATATGATTATTGGTGGGGGAATGACCTTTACTTTTATCAAGGCCCTGGGAGGCAAAATTGGCGATTCAATTTGTGAAGACGACAAAATGGATCTGGCACTGGAGATTTTAAAGAAAGCAAAAGAGAAAAATGTCGAAATCCATCTTCCTGTTGACGTAGTTGCGGCTAACGCATTTTCGAATGATGCTGAAACAAAAATAACAGACGTAAAAAATATTCCTGACGGTTGGCAAGGACTTGATGCAGGTCCAAAATCGCTGGAAGATTTCAAAAAGGTCATTTTAAATTCCAAAACCATTTTATGGAACGGTCCGTTGGGCGTTTTTGAAATGGAAAAATTTTCATATGGAACGATAGCTTTGGGAGAATTTATTGCAGAAGCTACTCAAAAAGGTGCTTTTTCTCTTGTTGGCGGTGGCGATTCTGTTGCTGCGGTAAAACAGTTTGGTTTGGAGCCAAAAATGAGCTATGTTTCTACTGGGGGCGGGGCAATGCTGGAAATGCTGGAAGGAAAATCACTACCTGGAATTGATGCCATAATAAGTTAAAAAACAAAATTTTTATACTAAACCTTTTAAAAGTTAGTTATAAAAAGTTAAGTTTGCAATTATGTATAATTATTTGAAATATAATAAGTTATAATTTTCAGTTATGAATAAAACCAAAATAGCACTTTTTTTAGTACCCTTTTTCTCCTTAAATATTTTTGCCCAGGATGCCGTTTCACAAGAGGTAGCTCCGCAAATTACAGCTCCAAAATTATCTGTTTTAGACTCTATAAAAAACACATTTGTTGACCATGAAGTTGCTTCTTGTGTTGATAAGGAATGGATGGATGAATTGACCAATCAGGATCTTTTTAAAGAAATGGAATTCGATATTGCTCATATGAATCCTGACGAAAAAGTAGATTACGATTTATCTACTGATTTGTTGAAAGCCCGTTTGAAAGAAATGGACGCTAAATCACCTTTCAACATAGAGTACAATCAGGGTCTTGAAAATATCATCAAATCATTCCTGAAAAACAGGAAAAAATCGTACGAACGATTGATGGCGATTTCTGAATATTATTTTCCAATGTTTGAAGCCGCCCTTGCCAAATACGACGTGCCTTTAGAAATCAAATATTTAGCCGTTGTAGAATCTGCTTTGAATCCGCACGCAAGGTCAAGAGTAGGAGCGACAGGTCTTTGGCAGTTTATGTTTGCTACCGGAAAACAATACAATCTGGATGTTTCTTCCTATATTGATGAAAGAAGCGATCCTTTGAAAGCTACTGAAGCTGCCTGCCAATATCTTTCAAATATGTTCAAAATATTTGGAGACTGGGATTTGGTTTTGGCTTCCTATAATGCCGGTCCCGGAAATGTGTCAAAAGCAATCAGACGTTCCGGTGGACAGCAAAACTACTGGAATATCCGAAAAAATCTTCCTAAAGAAACACAGGGTTACGTTCCGGCTTTCCTCGCTACAATGTACATTTACGAATACCACAAAGAGCATGGAATTGAACCAAAAAGAGCGGCCATAAGCTATTTTGCTACTGATACAGTTATGATTAAGCGCGAAATGAGTTTCAAGCAAATCTCTGACCTGTTGGATATACCGGAATCTCAAATCAAGCTTCTGAACCCGGGTTATAAATTGGATGTAATTCCTTTTGTTAAAGGGAAAAATCATTACCTGAGACTGCCACTTCCAAAGATTGCAGTCTTCACATCTAATGAAGACAAGATTTATGCCTATGCACAAATCGAAGAAGATAAAAAAGAAAAGCCTTATTTTTCAAGAAAAGCAACATCGCCAACTGGCAATACAAACGAAACTGCAATTGCTTCTTCAGAGGCAAGAAGCCCATATATAGATTATTCTGAAGAACCGGAAATTGTAAAAGGCAGTAAAATTGTAACCAAAACAAAATACCATACGGTTAAAAAAGGTGACAACATTGGCGAGATTTCCCAGAAATACGGTGTATCTGTTGCTGAAATCAAGAAATGGAACCGTTTAAAAAACAATAATGTTATGCTGGGCGCTAAGTTAAAAATTCAAACTAGCGAAAGAGTGGCTACCACAGTAGTAAAGAAAACTCCAAAACCGGCAGCCAAAACAAAAGATACTACAGAAACCGCTGTAGCTGCTGTTGAAAAGCAGGAAGCAAAAACAAAAGAGGCTGCTACAGATGATACAGAAAACAAGGAAGACGACAAATCTGAATTTTATGTAGTTCAAAAAGGTGACAATCTTAATTCTATTGCCAGAAAATATGGTGTAACCGTTGCAGAAATTAAGGAATGGAATAATCTTGAAGACGCAAATGTATTGTCTGGAAGCAAGTTAAAACTGATTCCTAATGAAAATGCTCCGGTAATCGAAACCAAAGCAGAAAAAGCACAACAACAGATTGCTTCTTCTGCCAAAGTTCACCAATATCTTGTCCAAAAAGGAGATTCGCTTTTCAGCATCGCAAAAAAATATCCGGGAGTTACGGTTGAAAATATCAAAAAATGGAATGATATTCGCAGCGAAAACATCAAACCTGGAATGAAGCTTAAAATCCAAGGATAATCATCTTTGGATTTTAGCTTTCCATTGCAAAAAGCAACACAATGAAAAAGCTATTGTTGCTCCTGTCTTTAGCAGCCTTTTCCTTTTCCTGCAATCAAAAAGAAGTAAAAAATTCCGATAAGCAATCGATCGGGAATACGAATTCGCTTGCTGTTTTTATTGATGATAAACTCTGGATAGGCGAAATAGGGGATACAATCCGGAAAAAATTTGCTGCTCCCGTTGACGGACTTCCTCAGGAAGAACCACTTTTTACGATTAATCAGTATCCGCTTCACGCTTTTGAAGGCTCATTGGCCAAAAACAGGAATATACTTTACATAAAAAAAGAGGCCAGAAATGATTTTAATTTTTCTGAAAACCAGTTTGGTGTGCCTCAAAACCTCATCCGCATATCGGGTAACTCAACCGCATCGATTATTGGCCACCTTGAAAAAAATGCTGCTGAAATAATAGCGAGGATGCAACAGACAGAAATAGAGGTGACCCAGAATCAAATCAAGGCCTCATTAATGGATGACAAGAAGTTCAGGAACAAATTCAATATTTCGCTTCTGGTTCCGAAAACATTTAAGGTTGTGCTTGAAAAGGATAAGTTTTTATGGCTAAAGCAGGAAATCCAAACTGGAAACTCCAGTATCCTGATTTATCAGGTTCCGTTGCATTCCATCAAAAAGAATGACGATGCAATCAACAACATTGTCCGGGCTCGCGATTCAATAGGAGGGCTTTACATTCATGGTACTACGGAAAATTCTCAAATGATTACAGAAGATTCGTACTCGCCTTATCTCATAAATACAACCATAGGTGGTCTGAAAGCCTTCCAGACCAAAGGAAACTGGGAACTGCGAAATGATACGATGTCCGGACCATTTATTAACTACAGCATTATTGATGCTAAAAACAATAGAATTCTTGTCATCGAAGGATTTTGTTATGCTCCGTCAACACCGCAACGCGATTTGATGCACGAATTGGAGTCGATAATTAAAAGTATTTCATTCTTATAAAAAAGAGCATGTCCCTAATTTGGAAAATAAAGCCTTTTAAGACACTATCTCTCGATGAGTTGTATAATTTGCTGGAACTGCGAAGTGAGGTCTTTATAGTGGAGCAAAATTGCGTATATCAGGATATCGACGGAAAAGACAGGAAGGCAATTCACTTAATTGGCGAATTTGAAGGCGAAACAGTAGCTTATTGCAGGCTTTTTAATGCGGGCGATTATTTTGACGAATCATCAATTGGGAGGGTTATCGTGAAGGAAAAGTACCGCGACAGAAAATGGGGGCATGACCTTATCCGCGAAGCGATTAAAGCAATCAAGGATAATTTTGATGAAGAAAAGATTACGATTTCAGCACAGCTTTACCTCAAAAAGTTTTATGAAAGCCATGGATTTTCCCAGACTAGTGAAGAATATCTCGAAGATGGGATTCCCCATATCGAAATGAAAAGGTCCTAAACTTTTGTAATCACCAATTCTACCCGGCGGTCCAAATCAGTTCCTTTGCCAAGCGGTTGGGTATTTCCATATCCTTTAAACGTCATTCTGGTTTTTGGCACTTTTTTGAAAACCAGGTATTTGTAAACGGCTTCAGCCCTGTTTACAGAAAGTTTTCGTTTTTTGGTGTCTTTATCAATAGCTTCTTTGTGGTAAGGAGGCGTACAGCAAACATGTCCCTGGATTTCAAATTCCAGATTCTTGTATTTCAGGAGCTGCCGTGCCATTCTGTCCAGCTCGTTTTTTGATTTCATTGTAAGCTTGCTGCTCCCTTTTTCAAACAATAATTTTTCAAGATAGATACGGTCGCCAACAACATGGTTTTTATGTATCTCACTGTAAACACCCGGAATTTCAAGCTTTTCGATTGGAATTTCTCTGAAATTCATTACCACATCCACACGTCTGTTTTTGGAGCGTACTTCAGAGATATTATCAATATCGTCTTCAATCAATACCCTTCCTCTTCCTTCGATAGTAACTATAATCTTACTCCTGATTCCATTTTCAACCAATTTTTCCTTAATGGCATTGGCGCGATTACTGGAAAGTTTAAAATTGTATTCGTCTTTGCCCCGGTCATCGCAATAGCCATAAATGCTTATGGATTCTATCCTTACTGAATCAGTTGACTGAATGAATTTTGTAACATCTTCCACCTGATTTTCGGTCAGGTTGTATTTGTTCGTATCAAAATAAACAGAATGAACGACCTCTTCTTGTGCAGAGACGAATCCAAAAATAAGCAGGGGTAAAATTTTAAGGATGCGAAGCATTTTATCTCAGTAATATTTTGTTGTATTCTGCCGGATTGTTTAGCAAGGCCGTAGCTTTTTTGATTTCAGAATTATTTTTGGTGTAATATTGATACAAACCTTCTTTGTATTGGTATCTTTTGATGATTTCATCCAGAATAAGTTCTTTAATTTCTGCCTGATGTTTGTTCAATTGGGTCTCGTCGCTTTTTTGCAGGGCCGTTAGCAGTTGTTGGACTTCGTTCTTGATGTCTTCGTCTATTTTTTCTTTTTTGGCTGCCTCAAGCGTTTTTTTCATTGCCTGTTCGGTTTCTGTGTCAAAAGCAAATTTCTGGTCTTTCAGGAATTTTTTAAAATCGGCATAATCCGCATCGGTAATAGTTGGTATTTTGTCGCCCAGGCTCGGATTTTTATAGTAGTATCGCGTTACATAATTAAAAATACCATCGTTTTTGACTAAAGCTTCCGTAATGGCGCTTAATTTTGTTTCAGATAATTCTACATCGGGCTGGATTCCCCCGCCGTCATAAACGGTTCTTCCTTTACGGGTTTTGAATGCATTGTAATTTTTTTCATCGGTGCGAATTGCTTTTCCGTCCTTATCTTTATGGGCATAATCCAATGCCTGAATGCATCTTCCGGATGGAGTGTAGTAACGCGAAATGGTTACCTTTACCTGTGTACCATAGGTCAAATCGATAGGTCTTTGCACAAGGCCTTTTCCAAAGCTTCTTGCACCAACAACTACCGCTCTGTCCAAATCCTGTAAAGCTCCGGCAACAATTTCGGAAGCAGAGGCACTTTTACCGTCAACAAGAATGACCAAAGGAATTTCAGTATCAACCGGAGCCCTTGATGTTCTGTAAGTATTGTTGTGTTTTTCAATATGAGATTTTGTGGTTACGATTGTTTCGCCACTCGGAACAAACAAGTTACAGATATTAACTGCTTCGCCCAACAAACCACCCGGATTTCCTCTGAGGTCCAGTATTATTTTCTCAGCACCATCAGCCTTTAGTTTTTCAAGCGCCTGTTTGGTTTCCTGTGATGCCTTGGCGTTAAACTGTGACAGAACAATATAGCCTGTTTTGTCATCTATTTTTGAGAAAAACGGAACCGCTTTCAGGTCAACTTCCTCTAAAACTAAAGTTGTATTATTCGTTTTGCCTTGACGAAGGTATTTGATGTCAATCTTGGCATTTTTGCTTCCTTTCAAAAGTTGCGAAGCATCATCTTTAAAGTCGGAAAGATTTACATCGCCAATCTGGACGATTTCATCACCCGCTTTTAAGCCTGCCTTATCGGCAGGATAGTTTTTATAAGGCTCTTTGATAATAAGCTTTCCTTCTTTTCTGGTAATCATCGCACCAATTCCGGTATATTCGCCCGTGTTGTTGATTTTGAATTTTACGACGTCCTGCTCGTTGAAATAGACCGTATACGGATCTAGTTCCATAAGCATATTCTTGATAGCCTTATCCATCAATTCACCCGGATTCGTTTCGTCAACATAATTCATATTCACGGTTTTGAACATGGTTGTGAATATTTCAATCTGTTTTGCAATTTCAAAGAAATCATTTCTGAAACTCGCTCCAACATATAAAAGGCCTCCAGCTACCACTGGAATGATATATCTCTTCTTTAAAAATGCATACATAACTTTAAGTTTTTCTTTTTCTTCTTCGTTTCTTTCAGATTAGGGAAAACAAGACCACTAAAGTAAGAATAAATGAGTAAACATTTCATCCACATGAAAATAAACTGATATAGGCTACTAACGGAAACCACTGCTTTTTTAGTATTGAAATGGCTTAGTCCTTATCTTTTTCTATTTCCGGTTTTACCTGAAGACGAAATTTTTCGAACAGTTGTATGGTTTTATGATTTATGTCTTCGTAGGAGAGCCTTTCTTTTGTTTGGTAAAGAAGCATAAAAGCATAGGATTCTTCAAGAGAGTCCAACAATAAATTTTTGTTGAGGCGGTAGGTTTCCCGAAGTACTCTTTTGAAATAATTCCGGTCAACGGCTTTTTTGAAATATTTTTTCGAAACGGACACACCTATTTTCAATTTTTGACCCTCATCAAAAGCCTGTTTTTTGTAGACCAGTCTTAGTGGGAATTTTGAAACCGACTTGCCTTCGCGGAACATGCTATCAATCGTAGTCCTGCTTTTTAGTTTTTCCGTTTTGGGATAGGTGTTCATTTTCCTCAAGTCTTACGGATAAATATTATAAACGATTTTTAAATCAGGATAATTGATGTAAAACTGAATGCGGTTGCCTTGCTTTTTTCTGGTAATGATTTCAATAACACAACGGTTGCCACTATTGTCTATACAGTTAAAAGTCACGGTCTTGTCTGTTTCGTTTTCAATAGTTTTGCCATAAGCATCGATATAATAAAGCTGTGTTTGTGCTGAATTTATAACAATGCGGTTTTTGTCTCCATCAAGAACGATAATCAGGTTGGTGTCTTTAAAATCCGACCATTTTCCCCATTGGCCTTTGGCATTTTGTTCCATTACGCTATAGCTGGAAGTCTTGAACCGGTATTTCTGGGCAAAAGTTTGCTGTGTTCCAATGAGTAGAAAAAACAGCACGGCCAACATTTTTAATGCTTTCATCTTGAAATTTATATGGGCGGTAAAGTTACAAATATATTTGAATTGAATTCTTTCAGTAGGCCCGTTCCCTTATTATTGGAGATAATAAAATTGAAATGTGTGCTCTTTCCACAAGATTTTAACATAAAATTTCTACATAATCCCCAAAAATCCACATCTTTTTTTGGAATAGTATCACTTTTTGAAAATATGTTTTTTGTTGATTTATGGAGCTTAAATAAATTACAATCAATTGAATTTTAATGATTTATGATTAGATTTTACAGGTAACATTCTGAATGTTGGCTCGAAATGGCATTGAAATTGTTTTAACTTAATCGAAAAACATACAACCACTATAACCACAAAAAAACTACTATGAAAAAATTAATTTTAAGCGCAATTATGCTTACAGGAGTTGTAGCATTTGCACAGGAAACGCCAAAGAAAGCCACAAAAGAAGTTGTAAAAAATGCAGCATCTTCCGTCGAAGCCGAAAAGAAAGCTGAAGCTCCTAAAGTAACAGAAGTGAAACAGGAAGCAAACATTGCGAAAAAAGCCGAAACAACCACAACTAAAACAACCGAAGCTGTCCAACCAGCAGCTCCTGCAGTAAAAACTGCAAAAAAACAGGAATAGTATAAATCCTAACCGACCAACTATCTAACTAAAAACCTTTGGAGTTATCCAAAGGTTTTTTTGTTTCAACTGTTTTTAATCAGCTTTTTAGCTATTTCGTTCAACTCCTTCCGGTTTTGGTCGATATAGCTCAAGCCGGCCTGTATGAGTTCATAGATGTTTTTTGATGAAACATCATCCATTTCTGGCGAAGCATTTTTTAGAGAAGGCATTAACCGATGGTAGTTTTGCCTGTTTCTTGAGCCTAAGGTTTCATACATTTTTTTTAAATGATAATCTGTCGTTTCTACGTTTGAAGAAAGCAGAATATCAATAAGCGGCTGAATCCATTTTACTTTTCCCGCATTTTCAAACTGACGGTAGGTATAAGGTTTTAACACCTGACCTGTTCCAATGGAGACAATAATCATGTCGCTGATTTTTGGAAAATCTTTTTTTCCGGGCTGGTTCAGCACTTTTGAAAATTCTATTTTCCGGGCTTCAGCATAAGCACATAAAGCGGGATTGTTGGCATATACACCACCGTCAATGAGTGTAAATTCCTGCCCATAAAGCGATTTTATGTTGGCGGGCTCAAAATAAGTAGGTGCTGCTGAGGTGGCTCTGCAGATGTCTTTGGCGTAAAAATTCTCTAAATCGGAACCCGCTTCATGGCTTGTAAAAAATTTAGCTTTTCTGTGAAAGATGTCATAGGATGTTATCAGGCAGGGTTTTATAAAATCCTTGATTTCAAGATTGCCAAATACATTTTCAAGTTGTCTTTCCAGTGCTTTTTGTGAAATCCGCTCGTTAAAAAGTCCGAACGGATTGATGAGTTGCTGCCAAAACGAAACGTTGAAAATACTTTCTCCGTGTTTGGCATAAAGGTCCAGGGCAGTTTCTACTGAATATTTTGCTTTTTTATTGCTGTCGGGATAGAGTAGGATAGAAGCAAGTATTCCTCCTGTGCTGGTTCCGGCAATGAGATCGAAATAATCACCAATTTTTGCATTCGGATTGTCTAATTTCTGAAGTTGTTCTTCAATATACTTTAAAATGACGCAGGTTATGATCCCTCGGATTCCGCCTCCATCCAGGCTTAAAATTTTGATTTTTTTTGACATGGCTTTTATGATTTAAGATTTGGGTACACATTTCATTTATGTTTTTAGATGCTTAGTAGGACTGTTTTAAAAATAGTCAGTATGATTGCATTTTTGATATTATTCAATTTTATTTTCGATAATCCGGCACCTTGCAGTGCTTTTAGTGCGATAAGGTCCTGCTGGCTTTTCAAAAGCCATGAAAATTCTTCTTCGGTAATTGAAGATGAAGCCAAAAGTAAGGTCCAACGTTCCAATTTTTCCTTTGAACTATCCAGGAAAGCAGTGATGTCTTTCTGTATTTCAGGTTTAAATTCTTTGTATTTGTCGCCTAAAAGAGTGACAAGTTCCTGTTTCAGCTGTTTTAATAATTTTTCGATATCCATGATTTCTATTTATTGCTGTTTATCAGGCTCAAAAGCCCATCTTTTGAGGTCTTATCTTTTTTGATTTCATACTGTATTAGCATGTCAATAGCTTCCATGACCTGTTTTTTGGATTCCTGAAGAAAAACGGGCGATAACGATTCCTTTTCTTTCCAGCGTTTAAAAAAGCCAGATAACAGGTTTTTTTCTTCATCCGTCAAAAGTTTCCACATAGCAAACGTGATTTCATTGTCGGGCTTATTTTTTTCGTATTCGATCAATTTTTCGACCTGAAGGAAAAAGGCTTCGGTATCCTGCTGGTGTTTTGCATAGGGCGCTGTGGCTTTGTCCATTAATTTTGAGGCTTCTACTTTCAGTTCGGTTGTTTTCTGATAGGAATACTGATCAAAAACCGCCGTTCTTGTCGATTCGCATGAGACTGCAGCAAACGACAGGAAAAAGAAAAGCATCATGTTTTTTCTAATTGTTTTCATAGCTGTTTTATTTTAAAATTACATATCCGTTTTTGTCTTTTTTAAGTTTTGATAATGCTCTCCAGCTAAGGTTCCTTTTTTCAAAGTGGGGCATATCTTTAAATGTTTTCCAATTACCACCCCATTCCCAGCCGTGTTTGGCGAAAATTTTCACACATTCATACCAATCAGCAACCTTGTCATTGTCCCAATCTTTTTTGGTATCCCAGGAAGCTTCTTTCCCATCAATTATCAGGCAGATATCTACAGCAAAACCATAATTATGTATGGATTGACCTGCTTTGGCATTCGTGACTTTTTTTCCGGGTTTTGTTCTTCCTTGTGCATATAAGGCATCCTGTTCTTCAAAAGTCCGAAGCCCTTGCGTCACCCGGATTTTTGCCCTACCAGTCAAAGCATTGTCACATTCTTCAATGACTTTTGTAACTTCTTCTCTAACAGTAGGGTGAAGTTTTTCGATTCGTTGTTTAGTATATTTATCCATGTCTTCAAGTTTATTATACAAATATACGAAAAAAATCAAATAATAAAATTAAAATAAGAATATTTTCTACATTAACATGTTCTTTTCTTCCTCTAAATTAGGTTAAAAATGTTTTGGTTTTAAAAAAACGTAATGAAAGAATGAGAAAGATTCCTAATTGTAACTGAAAGTGGTAAAACAGTTATAGACTTTATGTAATAAAAAAAAAACGTCTTGATTTCTCATGACGTTTTAATATTGTTCTCGCTTCTTTTTACTTACATTTCTTTCAAGAAAATCTCTTTATCTTTTTTTATTTCAAAGATCTTATATATTTCATCTTTATACCTAAACAGGAAGGTGTTATTTATTTCCGATTTTCCATTGATAGTGTATATATAGAAATCATCATCTATTGAATCTTCTTCAAGAATAAGCGCTTCAGAATCTTTCGCGATGAATGGAGAGATGTTTTTGTATACTTCGGTATTAATTCTTTTTGACTCTTTTTTAAGATCTACGGCTGTTAATTCGTAAAGATCATCAAATGTGAAGTATTCAGGCTTGGTTTCTAGAATTACATAGTTACTTTCCGATTTGTAAAATTTTTTAGAAACAATATCTTGCCAGTATATGCTAAGCCTTATTGCTTTCCTACTTCTCCCATCTTCATTATGAAAAACTTCTAACTCTTTATTCGTATGGTTGATATAGTTGAGTTTATTGATATGAAATGATTTTAATTGTGAAATTAGTTTTTCAAAATTGCTTTGTAAAAACTCATTAAATTCTTCTTCGTCAGGCATATAAGTGCCATATCCTTCTGTTTCCTGAGCCATCTCTTGATAAGAAGTATGACTGTAGAAATTTTTATAATCTTTAAAGTTCTTATTATTAAAAAGCTTTTCAATGTTTTTAATATAATTTTTTTCTTCTGATTGTGCTTGTACGCTATTTGAGGAAAATAAGAAGAAGATAAACAAGACTGTTATTGTTCTTTTCATAGTTTGATTTTTATGACCTTGCAATTTAAATAAAAAAAGATTTTGATTAGGTTATAGTATACTATGTTGTTTGTGTAAGACAGTGAATTAAGTAAATAATTTTTTAGGCATTTCATATTATTTTTGTGCTTTTTGACATATTCGTGACTATAATATCTAGAAATACAGGAAAATAATCCACAAGAATCAGCTCAAAAAGATTTTTTTCGTAATTTTGCTCAATAAAATAATATTATAATCGTATGGTTTCAGAAAGAGTAGGAGAATATATGGCTAAAAAAGGCATAAGCTATTATGCTTTTGAAAATAGCATCGGCGCCAGCAGAGGAAGTATTTCTAAAGCTGTTAAAGAAGGAAAAAGTATCGGGTCGCAGGTATTGGAAAAAATTATTTCTGTTTACACGGATTTAAATCCAACATGGCTTCTCACAGGGCAAGGAAATATTTTTGTAGATAACGAAGAAATCCTGAACAACAAGCAGATTGAAATGTACAGGCTAAAGACGGATAGTTTTGTTGAAAATCAACAGATACCGCTGTATGATATTGAAGCTGTAGCGGGGTTGGTACCTCTTTTTCAGGATAGTAAATCGCAGGATCCCATCGATCATATTTCGATTCCGCATTTGCCAAAATGCGATGGTGCGGTATATGTAACGGGAGATAGTATGTATCCGCTTTTGAAAAGTGGCGATATAGTACTGTATAAGGAAATACATGACGTAGCCAATGAGATTTTCTGGGGCGAAATGTACCTCCTGGGAATCGATATGAGCGGCGAAGAGTATGTGACTGTGAAATATATACAGAAATCCGAAAATCCGGGCTGTGTGAGGCTCGTAAGCCAAAACAAACACCATCAGGATAAAGATGTAGAGCTTTCAAAAATAAAAGCGCTGGCACTTGTAAAAGCCAGTATTCGAATTAATGCAATGAATTAAAAAAGGCGGACAATTTTGTCCGCCTTTTTTAATTAGTTTTTCAAGATTTTGCTGTTGTCCGGAATAGGTGCCGGATATGTGTTATTGTCTTTTTTTACATCGGCCATCAGGTTTTCAGGGTCGATTTCAATCTTGCTAATCATTCCCATTCCTTTGTCAATAGTGAATTTCAATGAAGGATATGCCCAATCCCATCCTTTTAAGAATGTTCTTTTTACACCCGGATATGGGTTTTCTTTGATGCCTCTCATCATTTGTAACGGAGCATAGAACGATTCTTTGCTTCCATCTACATAAGTCACCATAATATCCAAAGGCATTGGCATTCTTCCAATTCTTTGCAATACGACTTCTGTTTTTCCGCCAGCATCTCTTACTTCCTTAATTCCGTAGTCGATGGTGTTTGTCGTTTGCGTCCAGTCTACCAGGTACCAATCCAGGTTCATTCCTGAAATTTTTTCTGCGGTTCTTTTGAAATCATTTGGCGTTGGGTGTTTGAATTTGAAGTCTTCATAGAATTTTTTAAGCGTTTTTGCCAGGTTTTCCTGCCCGATAATATATCCAAGCTGCGTCAGGAATAATTCTCCTTTGCTATAAGAAGATATTCCATACACCATATTTTCTTCAAACCGGTCTCCATGAGTGGTCTGTGGTTGCTCTCTTCCGGTTTTAACCATATAGAAATAGTTGGAATAGGCTGAATCGAATGGATTTTTTTCATCTTTACTTGGCAATACTTTAGCCATAGCCAAATCAGAAATGTAAGACGTAAAACCTTCATCCATCCATCCGTGTTTGGACTCGTTTGTTGCCAAAACGTGCTGGAACCAGGAGTGGGCCATCTCGTGAGCAGTAACGCCTACAAGGCTACCGTAGGACCTTTCGCCTGTAATTAACGTACACATAGCATATTCCATTCCGCCGTCGCCGCCCTGAATAACGGAATATTGTTTGTATGGATATGGACCGACATTTTTATTAAAGAAATCCATTAACTCTGCCGTTTTTGGCTGCATTTTTTTCCAGTTTTCTTTAAGTTTTGCTTTGTCTTTGTATAAGAAATGCAATTCCACATTATTTGGACCAGGATAAACATCATGGATATAATCCTTATCTGCCGCCCAACTGAAATCATGAACCATTGGCGCATTAAAATGCCAGGTCAGGGTTTTAACTTTTCGAGGTATTTTTACTTCAACACCTTGATCCTGGTATCCGTATCCAATTTCATTTTTATTCTGAAGATATCCGGAGCCTCCTAAAATGTATTTTTTGTCGATGGTAATTTTGACATCAAAATTCCCCCATACACCGTGAAATTCTCTTCCAATATATGGGTCGGCATGCCAGCCTTCAAAATCATATTCCGCCATTTTAGGATACCATTGCGTCATAGAAAGCGCTACACCTTCTGAACTGTTTCGACCAGAACGGCGAATTTGTTCCGGAACCTGTCCGTCAAAATCCAAGGTGAATTTGGTTTTGCCTTTTGGCGCAATTGGTTTTGCCAGGTCTACTTCCAGGATAGTACCAACAACCGTGGTGGTAGCCGGAACTCCGTCCTGCATAAAATTGGTTACATTCAGGTAGCCAATCTGATTAGGTTTTAAGAGGCTGATTCTACTTTCTGTTTTTTCAACACCACCAGATTTTGTGGTCTTGACCATTCTTTTGTCCGGGTCTACAATAGTCTGTAGTCGGATATCCATTTCGCTTCCGGGTTGGAAGGCGTTGTTGTAAAGGTGGAAAAAGACTCTTTTGAGCGTGTCTGGTGAATTGTTGGTATAGACCAGTTCTTGTTTTCCTTTGTATTGGTATGTTTTTACATCCATGTTCACGTCCATTTTGTAATCGACGTGCTGTTGCCAGTAACCGTTTTGTGCTACCGCACTACCGCAGAAAACTGTAAATACTGAAAGTAGAAATAGTTGTTTCATAAGCATGCAAAATAAAAATGGAAGGGATTTCCCTTCCATTTTGAAAGTTTCCTAGATTTTATTTTTTCGTTTTAGCCATTTTTTCTGCCATAATCAGAGCGTTATAGGCATTAACCATTTTTCCGGATGTTGATATTTTTGAGAACGAACGTTTGTTTGCTTTTTCGCCATTCAGAACCACGTCTATATTGGTTGGAATTCCGGAATCCATTAAGATGTGCTTCACCTGCGAAGCAGTCAGTGACGGATAATACGAACGAATTAAAGCCGCAACTCCGGCAACATTTGGAGCCGCCATTGAAGTTCCCTGTTCGTATTTGTATTCGTTATTTGGATAGGTTGCATAAATTTTAACCCCAGGGGCAAAAACGTCTACGTCTTTGCTGCCATAGTTGGAGAAGTCTGCTACCAGGTTTGTTCCATAGGTAGTGTCTAAGGCACCTACTTTTATTACATTATCTGCAATTTCGCCAGATGCAATACGGTCATTTGGAAAACGCTCTTCTACATCAAGATCGGCACCTTCATTTCCGGCTGCCAAAACAATCAATACGTCTTTGCTTGCGGCATATTTGATGGCGTCATAAACCCATTCTTTATGCGGAGAGAATCCTTTTCCAAAACTTCCGTTGATGACTTTAGCACCATTGTCAACAGCATAACGAATTCCCAAAGCAATATCTTTGTCGTATTCATCACCATCCGGAACGGCTCTGACCGCCATAATAGCAACATTGTTAGCAATTCCATCTCCGCCAAGTCCATTGTTTCTTACCTGAGCAATGATTCCTGAAACGTGTGTTCCGTGTGAAGCGCCTTCTTTTTTAGGCCCTGTTACATTGTTGTTTCCGTGTTTAGAATCGTTTAGGTCATCAATATTGTCGCCTAAAATTTTTCTTCCGTCGTGTTCAAGATTCAGGTTGTAATTCAGCTGATTGTAAATGTGTTCCTGATATTCTTTCAATTCTGACTTGAATTCTGGTCCAGCCTGAGCAATAACAGAAAGCATTACTCTCTTGTATTGACTAACAGTCGGGTCTTTTGATTCTAACGCTTTAAGGTCTTCTAATGTATAGTTTTCCTTTTTTAATTCTTTTTGTATTGTTTTATCGGCATTATTGATGAAATCAAATTGTTGCTTTGATGCCAAAGCTTCCTGATATTCTTTTTCGTAAGCTGCTTTTGCTTTCTTGAAATTTTCAGAACCATCATCACCTTTACGGACAATTCTTGTCATTTCCAAAGTTTCGTTGGTCACATCGCCAAGGAAATTCCATCCGTGAATGTCATCGATATAACCGTTTTTGTCATCATCAATTCCGTTTCCTGGGATTTCTTTCGGATTCGTCCAAATAACTGATTTTAAATCCGGATGTTCAATGTCAACACCAGAATCTACCACGCCCACTATTACTTTCGTGCCTTTTTTGTTTTTAATCAATTCCGCATATGCTTTATCAACGCTCATTCCTGGAATCGTATCTTTTATGATGTCAAGATGGCTCCATCTTTTCAAATCATTTTCTTTAATTTTTGAAGTTTTTAAAGGAAGGTTTTCGATACTTGTAATTGGTGTCATGCTTTTGGAAGCACCACATCCTGATAAAACCAACACTGAAAGCAGTGAAAGGGAGGACAGTTTTAGTATTTTCATTTTCAAAAAAAATTTGATTTCAATTAGTTTGCCAAAAGTACACTGACTTTACCACAAACTTATAAATAATTAACTTTATTTTAGAAAGGTTGATGATTTAAGTTCAATGAATTGGCTTTTAGGAGGATTCAAAATTAATTCATCTATTGTTTGAGCTGATGATTGCAAGAAGTTTTGTGGTTTTTGCTATTTAGCGCCTTTGTAAAAATAATTCCTCGCAAAGACGCTAAGTCACAATTTTATAAGATAGTTTGAAAGATAATTGTTACAGGATTTCTTCACAAGTGAAAACGTCCTTCAAGCGGACACCTTTTTCTGTATTTTCAACGGTTATGATTTGGTTGTGAGCATCGTGCTCTAAAAACAGATAGTAGTTGTTTTCGGCTGCTTCGGTCAGGAACTTTGCTTTTTCAGGTAGTGTCAGGAGCGGACGGGTGTCGTATCCCATGACATAAGGCAAAGGAAGGTGTCCTGCAGTTGGTAATAAATCTGCCATAAAACAGATGGTTTTGCCCTGATATTGAATTTTTGGAATCATCATTTTTTCAGTATGTCCGTCGGCAAAAAAAATATCAAATCCGAGTTCTGATTTTTTCAGTAAATCGCCATCCGGTCTTTTGATAAATTCCAATTGTCCGCTTTCCTGCATCGGGATAATATTTTCAGTAAGAAAAGAAGCCTTTTCTCTTGGATTTGGTTTTGTGGCCCATTCCCAATGGTTGTCATTTGTCCAGAACCTTGCATTTTTAAAAGCGACTTCATAGCCGGTTTTATCCTTATTCCACTGTACGCTTCCGCCACAATGGTCAAAATGAAGGTGTGTCATAAAAACATCGGTAATATCATCACGATGAAAACCATAATGAGACAATGATTTGTCGATAGAATGGTTGCCCCACAGTGAATAATATCCGAAGAATTTTTCTGATTGTTTGTCGCCCATTCCGGTATCAATCAAAATCAGGCGATTTCCATCTTCAATTAAAAGGCATCTTGCGGCAATGTCAATCAGGTTATTTTCATCGGCCGGATTGGTTTTATTCCATATCGTTTTTGGAACTACGCCAAACATGGCCCCGCCGTCTAATTTAAAATTTCCTGCTTCAATTGGATATAATTTCATTTTATGAGGATATAAAGGGTTAAAACTGCTTTTTGTTCGCAAATTACTAAAATCGATTGGCTTTAATGGGCGGAAATAAACTTTTTCTATAGAAACATAGTTAGAAAAATGTTACTGATTATGGAAAAAGCTAAATATGACGTATCTTTGCAAATTAATTAGACTAAATTTAAATCACTATGATAAAGGTATCTGATACAGCAAGTAAAAGAATCATCGATATGATGAATGATGACGGCTTTGATGCTACCAAAGATTACGTTCGTGTGGGCGTAAAAAGCGGTGGATGTTCCGGCTTGTCATATGAGCTGAAGTTTGATAAAGAACTGGGAGAAAACGACAAGGTTTTTGAAGATAATAATGTAAGAATTGCCGTTGAAAAAAAATCATTTTTATACCTGGCAGGAACCACTCTTGAGTTTTCAGGAGGACTGAACGGAAAAGGATTTGTTTTCAATAACCCAAACGCTACCCGAACTTGCGGTTGCGGAGAGAGTTTTTCTCTATAAAAATTAAAACTAACCCTTTCTGGGTTTCAAACCCTGAAAGGGTTGAATTTAAAAAAATATGAGCAAATACACAGAAGACGATTTAAAAATCGAGCTTGAAAATAAAGAATACGAATACGGTTTTTATACTGATATAGAATCCGATACTTTTCCTGTTGGCTTAAATGAAGACATTGTCCGTGCTATTTCGAAGAAAAAAGAAGAGCCGGAATGGATGACCAATTGGAGAGTAGAAGCATTCAGAGCCTGGGAGCAGATGGTTGAACCTGAATGGGCAAATGTTCATTATGAAAAGCCTAAATTTCAGGAAATCTCCTATTATTCAGCACCCTTAAAAAAAGCAAAATACGAAAGCCTTGATGAGGTAGACCCGGAACTTTTGGAAACATTCAAAAAACTCGGAATTTCTATCGACGAGCAAAAAGTACTTGCCGGGGTTGCTGTGGATATTGTCATGGACTCCGTTTCTGTGGCTACGACATTCAAGAAAACGCTGGCAGAGAAGGGAATTATTTTCTGTTCTATTTCTGAAGCGATTAAGGAACATCCTGAATTAGTTCAAAAATATATCGGTTCTGTAGTTCCGCAAAAGGATAATTTCTATGCGGCACTGAATTCGGCTGTTTTTTCAGACGGGTCGTTCTGTTATATTCCAAAAGGTGTTCGCTGTCCGATGGAACTTTCAACTTATTTCCGTATCAATCAGGCCGGAACCGGGCAATTCGAAAGAACTTTGGTTATTGCCGATGAGGGAAGTTATGTTTCGTATTTAGAGGGATGTACAGCTCCATCACGTGATGAAAACCAATTGCATGCTGCGGTTGTGGAACTGATTGCTTTGGATGATGCCGAAATCAAATATTCTACTGTCCAAAACTGGTTTCCAGGTAATAAAGAAGGTAAAGGTGGAGTATACAACTTCGTGACCAAAAGAGGTTTGTGCGAGAAAAATGCAAAAATTTCCTGGACACAGGTTGAAACGGGTTCTGCCGTAACCTGGAAATATCCTTCATGTGTGCTGAAAGGTGACAATTCGGTTGGAGAATTCTATTCTATTGCCGTAACCAATAATTTCCAGCAGGCTGATACCGGGACCAAAATGATTCATTTAGGAAAGAACACCAAATCAACGATTATTTCCAAAGGAATTTCTGCCGGAAAATCTCAAAACAGCTACCGCGGATTGGTTCAAATCAGTTCAAGGGCAGATAATGCCAGAAACTTTTCACAATGCGATTCGCTATTGATGGGAAATAACTGTGGAGCACATACTTTTCCTTATATCGAATCTAAAAATCCGTCGGCTAAAATAGAGCATGAGGCAACGACCAGTAAAATTGGCGAAGATCAGGTTTTCTATTGCAACCAGAGAGGAATCCCTACAGAAAAAGCGATTGCTTTGATTGTAAATGGTTTCAGTAAAGAAGTATTGAATAAGCTTCCGATGGAATTTGCGGTTGAGGCACAAAAATTATTAGAAATATCACTTGAAGGTTCGGTTGGATAATCTTTCAAGACTCTATAAAACACAAAAACAACAATGTTAAGTATAAAAAATTTACACGCTGGAATTGAGGACAAAGACATCCTGAAAGGTATTAATCTTGAAGTGAAAGCCGGCGAAGTTCATGCGATTATGGGACCTAACGGTTCTGGAAAAAGTACGCTTTCTGCCGTAATTGCAGGAAACGAAAATTATGAAGTTACTGAAGGCTCAGTAGAATTGGACGGAGAAGATTTGTCTGATTTGGCACCGGAAGAAAGGGCGCATAAAGGGGTATTCCTTTCTTTTCAATATCCGGTAGAAATTCCGGGAGTTTCTGTAACGAACTTCATGAAAACAGCCATTAATGAATCCCGAAAAGCAAAAGGGCAGGAGGAAATGCCTGCTAATGAAATGCTGAAACTGATTCGTGAAAAATCAGAACTTTTGGAAATTGACAGAAAGTTTTTGTCGCGTTCACTTAACGAAGGATTTTCCGGTGGTGAGAAAAAAAGAAATGAAATATTCCAAATGGCAATGCTAGAGCCGAAACTGGCTATTCTTGACGAAACGGATTCCGGTTTGGATATCGATGCTTTAAGAATTGTTGCAAACGGCGTTAATAAGCTGAAAAGTGAGAACAATGCAATTATTGTCATCACACACTACCAAAGACTCCTGGATTATATCGTTCCGGATTTTGTACATGTTTTGTACAATGGAAAGATTGTAAAATCCGGAGGAAAAGAATTGGCTTACGAACTGGAAGAAAAAGGTTACGACTGGATTAAGGCGGAGAATTAATTTGTCGAAAGTCAGAAAGTCAGAAAGTCAGAAAGTCGAAAGATATAAAGCCGCAAGTCGGAAAGTCTGAAAGGGCTTAAAAAAATAATATACGCCATAAAAACCCATAAAAATGGGAAAATTTAATTCCTTTGAAGAGATTAATTCTTGGCAAAAGTCTAGAATTTTCAATAAAAAAATTTACCTCATTACTGAAGGTGAATTTTTTAAAAAAGACATTGATTTTGTCAGGCAAATACGGAGAGCCTCAATTTCGATTTCATCAAATATTGCAGAAGGTTTTGAACGCAATACAGATAAGGAATTTATATATTTTCTCTACGTTGCAAAAGCATCGGCGGGTGAAGTTCGTTCCCAATTATATTTAGCATCTGACTTAAATTATATAGGAGAAAAAGATTTTGACGATTTACTTTTTGAAATAATTGAAATATCAAAACTCATAAGTGGGTTTATTAAATATTTAAGTCGAAAGTCATAAAGTCGCAAGTTGAAAAAGAGTGCTGATTTTAGATTTAAGAGACAAAAAATAGTTGACAGCGAGAGTCTTTGGACTTTAAGTCTTTCAACTTTAAGACTAAAACAATGGAATTAAAAGAAAAACTAATATCATCTTTTATGGCTTTTGAAGAACGTGTAGATGTTGATTCTGCTCTACATGATGTTCGTACGGAAGCGTTTAAAAATTTTGAAAACAAGGGCTTTCCAACCAAAAAAGAGGAAGCCTGGAAATATACTTCGCTGAGTTCGATTTTGAAAAATGATTTCAGCGTTTTTCCAAAAAAGGAAAATGCGGTAGAATTTTCGGAAGTAAAGAAATTTTTCCTTCATGAAATCGATACTTACAAAGTTGTTTTTGTAGATGGTGTTTTCAGCTCATTTCTTTCTTCTACAACACATGATGGTTTGGATGTCTGCCTGATGTCATCGGCATTGACCAAGCCAAAATACAAGATGGTAATTGATGAATACTTCAACAAGATTGCCAGCAAGGATGAAAGCTTAACTTCATTAAATACTGCGTTTGCCTATGAAGGAGCCTACATCAATATTCCACGAAGTAAGGTAGTAGAAAAGCCTATTGAGATTATCAATTTTTCTACCGGCACGGAAGCTGCATTGCTTGTTCAGCCCAGAAATCTTATTATTGTTGGTGAAAATGCACATGTGCAGATTATTGAGAGACATCAGAGTTTGAATGAAAATCCGGTACTGACTAATTCTGTTACTGAAATCTTTGCCCAGAAAAGAGCGATTGTGGATTATTATAAGATTCAAAACGACAATCTTGAGGCATCGTTGATTGACAATACCTATATTGCGCAGAAAACGCAAAGTAACGCCTCTGTGCATACTTTTTCTTTTGGAGGTAACCTGACAAGGAACAACCTGAATTTCTTCCACCAGGGCGAGCATATTGATTCCACGCTTAAAGGAATTACCATTATTGAAGGAAAACAGCACGTTGACCATTATACTTTGGTGCATCACGCCGCTCCAAATTGTGAAAGCCACCAGAATTACAAAGGAATTTTTGACGATAAGGCTACCGGAGTATTCAACGGAAAGATTTATGTGGAGAAGGAAGCCCAGAAAACAGATGCTTTTCAGCAAAATAACAATATACTTTTAAGCGATAAGGCTTCTATCAATGCAAAGCCACAATTGGAAATTTTTGCAGATGATGTAAAATGCTCCCACGGCTGTACGATTGGCCAGCTTGATGAAAAGGCAATGTTTTATATGCAATCGAGAGGAATTCCTCAAAAAGAGGCAAAAGCGTTATTGATGTATGCCTTTTCGAATGAAGTAATCGAAAGTATCAAGATTCCGGCAATGAAAGCCAGAGTCACTAAGATTATTGCTACGAAATTGGGTGTTAATATGGGATTTGATTTGTAAATCTGAACATATCTAAAAACAAAAAAGGCTTCAAATTATTTTGAAGCCTTTTTTTGTTTAGTATAGCATGAAATTTGTCAATGTTCTTTCTTGTATTGATCCATTGGAAGAAGTGTATTCACGGATTGGCCCGACATCTTTAGCAAGCCAGTATTCTAAATCAATAGGGGTGGTTTGGTTTAAAATCTTGATTTCTACTTTGGTTTTTACTTTGATAACATTCGGATAAGTAGCACCGTTTAACACAACAGTTGAGTTTTTCTCAGTTATAGTACTGGTGTATTTGATAGTGGCAGTGGTTGAAGAATTTTGCCCGTTAACAGAATAGTTAACCCTAGAGGTTACGGTTCCATTCCAGGAAGAATTCGCTTCCAGATGGTCTTTAAAAATCGGGATTTCGTATCCCTGCATATTGATGCTCACCCCATCCTGATTAATATTGGTATCCGCAATTTTCTGGAAATAAGTTGCCCCTTTTTTGGCTACCCAGTTCTGGACACCAAAAACATTGTCGGCATCATCAGACAGCTCATAATAGGGTGTACCGTTAATTGTAGTGACTCCAATCATCCTGAGTTCTGAACTTCCGCTATTGGAACTAAAAGTCCATGTATTGTTTACTTCCATAGGCCAGTAATTTCCCGTTGTTTCGCCTAAAGACGGACTACTGTTGCTGTCATCACTGCTACATGAAGAAGTGAACAACGCTGAAACGAATGCTAATGCTAGAACAAGTTTTTTCATCTGTTATGTTTTTACGAAGATATAATTTTTAAGGAAAAATTTAAGGCAAATATTTATTTGCTGATGCTGCCCAGAATATCCTTCAGCAATTTATTAAAATCAAAAACTTCATCTTCTGTCAGGCCAAAACGTACGATAACCAGATCTTTTGACGGAATGATAAAGATTTTCTGTCCCTGAAAACCACTGGCATAATACAGGTCTTTGGGAGCGTCGGGATATTTGCCGCCGGCATTGAGCCAAAAATGTCCGCCATAACGCCCATTAGAAGTATTGGTTGGGGTTGCAACATATTTAGCCCAGCTTTCATCAAATAGCTGTTCACCATTCCAATTGCCTTTGTGAAGATATAACAGACCAAATTTACCCCAATCTCTGGTGGTTGCCCAGGCATAGGAAGAACCGACATAATTTCCAGTCATATCGGTTTCTACCAACATAGAATCCATACCAATCTTATCGATTAATGAAGAATACCAGAAATCCAGGTATTCTTGTTGTGTTTTGAACTGATTTCTGAGGATTCCGGATAATAAATTTGTCGTTCCGGAAGAATAATTCCAGCTTTCATTTGGTTGACCCACCAAAGGCTTTTCTCTTTGTACTTTTGACATGTCTTCGGCCTCAAACAACATAAGGGTTGCATCACAAATCTTGTCATATTTCTCTTCCCATTCCAAACCTGAATTCATATGAAGCAGGTCGTTTATGGTAATTTTAGAACGTTTGTCGTTTTTCCATTCTGCAATTGGCGCCGGACTATTGATATCTATTTTTCCCTGTTTTTGCAAAATTCCGAAGTAAGTGGCTGTCAGGCTCTTGGTCATCGACCAGCCCAAAATCATAGAATTCTTATCAAAACCGGAATCATATTTTTCTGCAATAAGTTTGTCTTTATATAAAATAAGGAGTGAGCGGGTTCTTTTGTTTTTTTCGCCTTTTTTATCAAAAGCACCTTCTACAGCTTTTTCTAATTTAGAATAATCAATAGTAGCGAAAATAGTGTCTTTCGGTTCGTTATTTCCAAAAGGATAGGGAAGATTACTATTCAACTTAATCCTTTTTGGAACCAGGTAAGGCTTTGAAAGGTCAAAATCATTATTAATTAATGTAACACCAAGACCTTCCCGATAAATTGCCTTACGCTCTTTTAAACCATAAACTGAAGTTGTGGCATAGTGTTCTTTTTCGTTAATCGTGTTGCTTGCCAGGTTGATGAGTTTGATATCATTGTCTCCCGATTCAATCATTTGCTGGGTTCGATGGCCAATAAAGTAACCGGAAGCAATGCTTTTTGCTGAAAATCCCGATATCAGGTCCAGCTTTGGATAATTCGTGAATCCCAAATACACAATCATTATCGCTAAAAGAATGCCTGCTATTTTAAGTTTTTTCTTCATGAAAGTTCTTGATTTTGGTAAATTTAAGAAGAAAATCATTATCAGAATGCTCTGAAATGAACAGCGCGATATTTTTATTTAGAATTAGTAAAAATAATTTGCATAAACCGGAAAGCCTCCCTAGATTTGCAATTTAGAATTAATCTAAAGATGAATTGTAATGCAGATTTATACTAAGGCTTATATTTCCTTATCTCTTTTTCTTTCTTTTAGTGCTTTTTCACAAGAAAAGTTTCAAGATACCACAAGCACCAGTCAACTTGAAGAAGTAGTTGTTACCGGTCAATTTGAGCCGCAATCCATAAACAAGTCGGTTTTTAATGTCAAAGTAATTACAAGTCAGGATATTCAAAATCTGGCTGCCAATAATTTAGGTGATGTTCTCAACCAATATCTGAATATCACAGTAAGACCTAGCGGAAGTGACGGGCGCTCAACAGTTTCTCTTTTTGGTTTAGATGCACAATATTTCAAAATTCTGGTAGACAACGTTCCATTGGTGAATGAGGCCGGTTTAGGGAATAATATTGACTTGTCTCAAATAAATCTTAACGATATTGAACAGATAGAAATTATTGAAGGTTCGATGGGAGTTACTCACGGAGCCAATGCAGTAAGCGGAATTTTGAATATTATAACAAAAAAGAATTCTACTCATAAGTGGTCAATTTTTGCCACTGCACAAGAAGAAACGGTAAATAATGAGTTTGCATTATTTGATAAGGGAAGACATATCCAATCCTTAAAAGTTTCTCACAAGCTTTCTGAAAACTGGTTTGTTTCTTTAGGAGGAAACAGAAATGATTTTCAGGGATATTTAGGAGAAAAGGAAGGGCCTAACCATGTTGAAAACGACGGACTAAGAGGATATAATTGGTTGCCTAAAGAACAGATAAATTCCAACGCATTGATAAGCTATTCAAAAGATGATTTCAGAATTTTTTACAAGTTTGAATACTTAGATGAAAAGGTAGAGTTTTTTAATAGTGTAGTCCAATCTGGTTTTAATACGCAACTCGGTTCATATCGTTACTCCGATGATAAGCGTTATTTTACAGATAGATATTACCATCATTTAAATGGTGTTGGGAAATTGTTTTCGAAGTTGCACTATAATGTTTCCGTTTCTCATCAAAAACAAGCAAGAAACGTTGAGGATTTTAGAACACTCATTGTTTCAAAAAATGAGTTAAATAATGTAGAAGTAAAGGATCAGTCAATGGAAGTGCTCTATTCGACCGGAACTTTGAGCAATTTTTTTACCAATGACAAAGTCGACTTGCAAATAGGTTATGAATTGGTAAACAATCAGGGCTTTTCACTCGTGCAAGAAGAAAACAATAATGTTTCTCCTGTCAGAAAGAGACTTGAAAATTATGACTTTTTCGTGTCCTCAGAAATTAAGGCCACTGATAGGTTTTCAGTCCGTCCGGGATTACGATTTTCTTCACAATCCCGATTTGAAAACCAATATGCTTCTTCTTTGGGATTACGATATCTATTTGATAAAGGAATAGAAGTTCGCGGTTCGCTTGGAAAATCGTTCAGAACTCCAACTTTTGAAGAGTTATATTCTAAACAAATTTTTGACGGACACCATTTTACCGGAAATGAAAATCTTAAGCCGGAAACAAGTACATCATATGAAGTAAGTTTTAAGAAAATATCTTATCTGGATTCAAATTTCCGACTTTCCAATATGTTAACGGCAAGTTTTTTAGATGTTGATGACAGAATAGATATGGCTTTTGTGAGATTCAATGAAGGAAGCGGCATTCCTGAATATGAATATATCAATATCAGCAAGTACAAGATGTGGAATGCTTCTACAAACCATCAGTTGAAAGGTGAAAATTTAGTTTTGAATTTTGGGGCTTCAATTGTTGGAATTTCACAGGTAATCAAAAACCAGATTTTTACCTCTGATGATAAATATCTCTATTCTTTTAACCTAAATGCTAGTGCCTCCTATACCGTTCCAAAATGGGCAACAACGTTTTCTGCCTATTATAAATATAACGGAAAAACACAACAGTTTGTTGAGAGCACCTCTCAATATGTAATTTCTGATATTGAGGCAAGCAACTGGTTGGATGCTTCTATAAGAAAATCCTTTTTCAAAAATAAATTTGATTTGACAATTGGTGCCAGAAACATACTGGATGTAACCAATGTTAACCAAAGCAGAACCAACGAAGGTGCAGGACACGCGGTAACATCAAGTGTAATGTTGGCTTATGGAAGATCTTATTTTGCTAAACTAACGTATAATCTTAATTTTTAATTATAAATCATAATACAATGAAAAAAACATTTTTATTTCTTTCAATTGCAGCTTTAGTCATGGCTTCATGTTCAAGCGATGATGATTCTCCTAAAACGGAAGTTCCATCAGTTGGAGATGTTCTACAGCCAACGGTAGGTGGTCCTAACCAACCAAATCAAGTATTTGTAGATTTGAGTACAGGCTCTTCAGAATCAGTAAACAGAGCTTCTTGGGATCTGGGTTTTTCTTCAGGTTCTGATTTTAGAGTAGCCATCAACGGATCTCTAAAAATGGCTGTAAAAAAATTAGAAACAACAGATATTACATTGCCACAAACAGCTGATACAGACGTTGCAGTTGGTGGTGGAACGACATTGGCGTCTAACGGTTATGTTGATAATCCGACCGGAGTTTTGGCCGGAAACGGTTCAGGAATTGGTACTGCGATTGCAGAGGTTTCTGCAACTGATTCCCAAAACAAAGTATATCTTGTAAATCTTGGCTTCGCTGTTTCAACAGTAGTACCAAGCGTTGGTTCAGTAAGTACAGATGGTGATGCAAGAGGATGGAAAAAAGTTAGAATTTTAAGAAACGGTAACGGATATAAAATTCAGTATGCTGACTTAGCTTCTCAAACTTTCCAGGAAAAAACTATTACTAAGAATGCAGATTACAACTTCACATTTTTCAGCTTAACATCAGGAAATACTGTAGCTGTTGAGCCTGTTAAAACAAAATGGGATTTGAACTTTACAACTTTTACTAACTACCTGAATATGGGTG
The DNA here is from genome assembly GCF_001899155.1 of Flavobacterium sp. 38-13. Taxonomy (NCBI): domain Bacteria; kingdom Pseudomonadati; phylum Bacteroidota; class Flavobacteriia; order Flavobacteriales; family Flavobacteriaceae; genus Flavobacterium; species Flavobacterium sp. 38-13. The sequence continues at coordinate 88,931 of NZ_MKVG01000012.1, read as the reverse complement.
GTGGTGAAGTAACATACGGATATTCAGACTTTATTGTTACTAACATGAAAGGTGGAACAAAAGCATACCAGGTTTTAAATGCTGATGGAGTAACTTATGAAAACTTCACTTTGGCTAATGTAGTAGAAACTAACTTTACAGTTTCAGCAACAGATCAAAGAATTATTGGTTCAAACTGGAGAAGCGGTGGAGGTCCTTCTTCATTACCAAGCATCAGAACAGATCGTTTTTATGTAATAAAAGATGTTGCTGGTAACTACTATAAAATTAAATTCCTGGCAATGACAAACGATGCAGGAGTTAGAGGTTTCCCAACTTTTGAATATAAATTGCTACAATAATTAATACAAAACCGGACAATGTCCGGTTTTTTTATGGAAACAATCGTCAGGAAGAAATCAATACAGGAAAAATACTAGTAAATTTAAGTATATTTTAAACCGAGCCAATGGCTCGGTTTTTTTGTTTTTAAGCTGTTTTAAGCCTAATAAATGAGCAAACGCTTATTTGGGAGGTTTTCGTTCATTAAAACAAACAAAAACAGGGTTTTTGTCCATAAAAAAACCTGCCATCTGTTTCAGATGGCAGGCCGGATAAAATATATTAAACTAAGTAACCTACAAAGCAGCTACCAGATCTTTCCATTCTTTTAATTCAGGAATACCCGGTTTTCTTTTTCCGAAAAACTGAACGATGATATCACCCATTTCGTTGAATACTTCAATAGCGGTAACTTCACCATCTTCTGTTGGTTTTCTTACAATCCATGTCTGGGCAATTTTAGACATATCCAGGTGCAAATTGAAATCTGGGTCCATTACGTTGAACCAGTCACCATGCCACATTGTTTTTCTTACCAAACCAGTGTGGATTTGAATGTTTCCTCTGTTTCCTGTAAACACCATGATTGGCAGTTTGCTTTCAGCAGCGCCTTCAAGCATTTTTACGATTACACCTTTTTCTACTTTTTTAGCGAAGTTTTCGTTTGGAGCCAAACGCAATGCCTGCGTTCTTGTCACTCCAAATTTGCGAAGCATACCAAAGAACTCGTGTGTGTCTTTCAGGTTTTCCCAAGCCGTTTGGAAACCGGCAACATCAATATCAGCATCTGCTTTTTCATCAATGTTTAGAGGCACTTCAATTGCAGATTCTTCCGCTGCCTGGTCGTCAGACTTGTATTTAGCAACTAATTCATCAAAAGCAGCTTCGTTGCTGTCTTTTGTCAGATAAATTTTGTGTATAGCCAGGCCATCCTTTCCAAAGAACTGAAGGCTTTTTCTGTCTCCGTGTTCTGATTTCTCTTCCACAGCAAAAGCTTTAGCCCAATGTCCTAAAAAGATACGCAAATCGATATCTTCACCTACAAACAGTCCTGCATGCGGAGAGCTGAAATCAGGGTTAAGATAAATTCCTTTTCTTTCGTGAACGCACTCTTCGTTGCGTGTCAAAGCCATTACTTTTCCTAGTTTTTCAACGTCAGTCAGTATTGCAGCAAATTCCGGACGAAGCCTTGTTACGGTTTCTCCTACTTGTGTAGCCAGCAATTCTGCCTCGCTTACGCCTAGTTTTTCAGCAGCATTGCGGATTCTTAAATTTGGGTTTTCAGCTTTCAGCTTATCCCATTGTGACTTCAGGTTGTTTGTTAATGTATCCATCTGTGTAACTATTATGTTCCAAAAATTATTAAAGGGTTTTGATTTACCGGATTAAGGCAAATCGTGCAAGGAAAATTATACACCTTGCTTATGATTTCTTTTGTAAAGACTTTTTCAGGTTTGTCATGGCTTACGATTTTTCCTTTTTTCAAAAGAAGTACCTGATCTGCAAATTGTGCTGCCAGGTTCAAATCGTGTAATACGACTACGGCCGTATTGCCCAGTTCTGTAAAGTTTTTGATTGTATGTAATATTCTGTGTTGGTGTAGCACATCAAGATTATTGAGAGGCTCATCCAGAAACACGAGCTTATGGGCAATATTATTTTCCAGTTGGGCAAGTACTCTGGCCAGGTGAACGCGCTGTCTTTCACCTCCGGAAAGTGTATTGTAATCTCTGTCTTTCATTGAGAGAACGTCGGTTTCTTCCATTGATTTCGTTACGGCATCCAAATCGGTTTGGTGAGGTACGGAGTTGAAATACGGATAGCGCCCCATCATCACTACATCGGTTACGGTTAAAGGAATGTCATTGCTGTTCTGCTGTGAAAATTTTGCCTTATGCAGCGGAAGTTCTTTTTGGTCCCATTCCTCAAAGGTTTTTTTCTTGAACATGATAGGCTCATCGCCATGTTTCATTTCATTAGCCAACATGCTCAGGAGTGTTGATTTTCCGGCACCATTTGGTCCTACTATGACAAGCAATTCGCCATAATTTACAGAAACGTCGATGTTTTCCAGGATGGAAAACTTTTTATGTGCATATGATATCTTACAGGCTTCTAACATATTACATCGATTTTTTACTGCGAATTAAAATAGCGATAAAGATTGGTGCTCCCATAAACGCGGTCAGTATTCCAATTGGGATTTCTGAAGGTGCGGCAATGGTTCTGCTTATCGTGTCTGCTGTAAGTAATAAAATACTTCCAAAAATGGCCGACATTGGCAGGATGATATGATAATTCGACTTAAAAATTAATCTCAAAATATAAGGAACAATCAGGCCTACAAAGCCGATGTTTCCTGAAAAGGCAACACAGGTCCCAACCAGCAAAGCAGTCAGGATAATGATTCTCTTTTTGATTTTTTCAACCGGAATTCCCAAATGTTGTGCGTCTCTTTCGCCAAGCATCATAGCGTTTAGCGCTTTTCCTTTGGTAATCAGGAGAGAAAAAGCGATAATAATTACGACCGCCAGGATGGCATTTTTGGTCCAGGTAGCACCGCCCAGACTTCCCAAATTCCAGAATGTCAGGTCCCTGAGTTCTTCTTCTTTCGAAAGATAAATCAGGAAACCTGTGGTGGCAAATGCCATTGCGGTTATTGCTACTCCTGAAAGAAGCATAACAACTACATTGGTTTTTCCATTGGAGGTTGAAATCCTGTAAACGATGGTCATGGTCAACAAGGCGCCTAAAAATGCGGCTATACTTAACATCGAGAAGTGAAATACTTCAGGAATATAAGGTTTGATATGGCTTCCAAGAACAATTGAAATCGCACCGAAAAGTATCGCACCGGATGTAATTCCAATAAGGTCCGGTGATGCCAAAGGGTTTTTGAACATTCCCTGAAGGCAGGTTCCTGAAACTGACAATGCACTTCCAATCAGAATTGCCATTACTATTCGCGGCAATCTCAAATCCATCAGGACAAATTTGTCACTTTCCGGAATGGAATTGTCATTGTTGATAAGGGCCTTAAAAATCTCAAAGAACGAATGCTTTTCAAATTCGTAAACTCCCATATATAAGGCTGCCGTTGCCAAAATCAATAACAACAGCAGACTTAAAACTATATATAACGGTAATTTATTTTGCATTATAATTAATTCTTCCCCTATGGGATTGGCGGCATTTTATTTCCTGTCCGTTTTTGCGACAGGTTTAAAGGCTTTTAGTTTATTTTGTTGCTTTAATCAATTCCGCATTCAATGCTGCGGCTCCTTCGCCAACACGAGGTCCGAAACCGGAAATCAGGGCGCCATCTAAAGCAATAATCTTTTTGTTTTTCCCGGCATTTGTTTTTTCAACACCTTGAATTTTAAGCAATCCGTCAACACCACCAAGGCTTTGTAAACCTGTCGTAAACAATAAGATTACATCCGGATTTCCTTTGATTAAAGATTCCGGAGTTAAAGGTTTGAAGTCATCAAATTCAGTAACTGCATTTTGTCCGCCAGCCAGAGCAATTGTCTTCTCAACAGGAGTGTTTTTCCCGGCAACCATTAAAGTTCCGGCACCTCTGGCGTAGATAAACAATACTTTTGGAGCTTTAGCGATAGGTTGTATTTTTGCCAAATCAGCATCTACTTTGTCTGTCAGGGCTTTAAAGTCTGTGTTTTTGATAATCCCGGCAACATCCGCGATTAATTTTTTTGTTCCTTCCGGAGAAAAATCCTGTGTCAGGATATGAGCTTCGATTCCAGCAGCTTTGATTTTATCTGCCAGTTCAGGACTCATGTCTTTATCAGTTCCTATGATTACTGTTGGTTTCAAAGCAACAATTGATTCAATCGTAATGGAGCGAACGTGGCCCAGGTCTTTGGCAGTTGTTTTAACTGTTTCAGGATAAGTTGAGGTTACATCAACACCCACTATTTCTTTCTCATGACCCAAAGCAGCAATAATTTCAGTTACGGCTCCGTTTAATGAGACAATTTTTAGGGCTTCGGTTTTTTCAACCGGAGTTTCTTCTTTCTTAGTTTCTTCTTCTTTTTTACATGAAGCGACTGCTAATGAAACAATTGCAAGGACAAGGACACTTATTTTTTTCATTGTAGTTGAGTTTGTTATTTTAAATAAATCTAAATTAACGGCAAAACTATAACTATTTTTGAAGCCTTGAAAGTAAAAAATCTTAAAAGTTTCCTTAAATTACTGTAAAGCTATATTTTGTGAGTCCCTCAGGGGAATTTATCAGGCAGAAAATGGACTTATGTTCCTGTTTTACGGCTTATTGGCAATAGTTTTTATATGAATCTGTGACGAAATTTTAATTCTATCTTAATTCTTACCGTATTAAATAAACATACCGTAAATTTGCATCTATTTCCAGATATAAAATGTTAGATATACAATCCATTCGAGCCGAATTTCCGATACTTTCCCAGAAAGTGAACGGCAAGCCGTTGGTTTATTTTGATAATGCGGCGACATCGCAAAAACCCAAAGTGGTTATTGAGGCCATTACTGCTTATTATGAAGAAATCAATGCCAATATTCATCGCGGGGTGCATAAGCTAAGCCAGTTGGCAACCGACGCTTATGAGATTTCCCGTAGCAAAATACAGCGCCATATTAATGCCAGGCACAACCATGAAGTGATTTTTACTTCCGGAACTACGCACGGTATTAATTTGGTTTCTAATGGATTTGCTGCTATTTTGAAAGCAGGTGATGAGGTGATGGTATCTAACCTTGAACATCATTCGAATATAGTGCCATGGCAGATGCTGTGCGAACGTACCGGAGCAAAGCTGACGGTGATTCCTATGAACAATCAGGGAGAATTGGTTTTGGAAGAATTTGAGAAATTGCTTTCGGAAAAGACAAAGATTGTGGCGGTTAACCATATTTCAAATGCTTTGGGAACCATTAATCCGATAAAAGAAATCATCGAAAAAGCGCATAAAGCAGGAGCTGCTGTATTGATTGATGGAGCCCAGGCGGCACCCCATATCAAGCCGGATGTGCAGGAGCTGGATTGTGATTTTTATGTTTTTTCCGGACATAAAATTTGTGGGCCAACAGGCAGCGGTATTTTATACGGAAAAGAAGCCTGGCTTAACAAACTGCCTCCTTATCAGGGAGGTGGCGAAATGATTAAGGAAGTAACATTTGAAAAAACGACTTATGCAGAGTTGCCACATAAGTTTGAAGCCGGAACGCCTAATATTGAGGGCGGAATTGTTCTGGGAACAGCAATTGATTATCTGAATTCTATAGGATTTGATAACATAGCGGCATATGAACACGAACTTTTGGAATACGGTACTCAACGTTTGCTCGAAATAGAAGGATTGAAAATTTACGGGACTTCCAAAAACAAGACTTCTGTAATTTCATTTAACATTGAAGATATCCATCCATATGATATCGGAGCTATTGTCGACAAACTGGGGATCGCAGTTAGGACTGGACATCACTGCGCTCAGCCTATCATGAGCTTTTTCAATATTCCGGGAACCGTAAGGGCTTCTTTTGCATTTTACAACACCAAGGAAGAAATCGATGCTTTGGTTGAGGCTGTCAAAAAGGCCAAAACCATGTTGTCTTAAAAAAATAATAGCGTATGAAAATCTTATCTGCATTTGTAATGGTATTGGTTCTGGCAAAAGGCTGTAACAGTTCAGAACTGCGAAAAGAGAGTGAAAACATTTCTTTTGAATATGAGGCTACAACCCGTGGCAACTATCGTAAAATAATAGCCAGGCAGGATACTATCTTTACCATAAAAAGCAGAAACGGGGAAGCTGTTGAAAAAAAACTTTCACGAAGTGATTGGAACAGCATGCTGGACCTGCTTGCTAAAGTGGACAGGACGAATATTCAAAACCTGAAAGCGCCTTCAGAAAAGCGATTTTATGACGGGGCTATGATTGCAGGATTAACCGTAATTTATAAGCAGGACACTTACAGGAGCGCTTCGTTTGATCACGGAAATCCACCCAAAGAAATAAAAAAACTGGTTGAAAAAATCATTTCGGCTTCAGACCTGAACAAAGAATAAGACAATGACAATTCAAGAAATACAAGAAGAAATTAAGGACGAATTCTCTATGTTTGATGAGGAGAATTGGGATGAAAGATACCAATATGTAATCGATATGGGCAAAACGCTGCCATTGATTGATGAGCAGTACAGAACCGACGATAATATCATCAAAGGTTGCCAGTCAAAAGTCTGGTTGCATGCAGAACAACGCGATGGTCAAATTGTTTTTACGGCAGACAGCGATGCTATTCTGACCAAAGGAATTATTGCCATACTAATTCGTACTTTTTCAGGCCAGAAAGCTTCCGATATTCTGGATGCCGATACTAAGTTTATTGACGAAATAGGACTAAAAGAGCATTTGTCGCCAACACGGGCCAACGGATTGGTGTCAATGATCAAGCAGATTAAAATGTATGCGCTGGCTTTTCAGTCAGTTTCTTAAATATAATAAGGACAGCCGGGTCCATAATTGAACTGCAAGCCGTTACTGGCTTCTTATTACTGCAAATCTTCGGCAGATTTGTTCACGAAAAATTATTTTAGACATGGAACAGGAAATAGACACAAATCAACTTGGCGAGGATATCGTCAAAATATTAAAGACCATTTACGATCCGGAAATACCGGTTGACATTTATGAGCTTGGTCTTATTTATGATGTAATGGTCAATACGGATTATGAAGTTAAAATATTAATGACCCTGACTTCTCCAAACTGCCCTGTGGCTGAAAGTCTTCCGAAAGAAGTAGAAGAAAAAATCAACAAGATTGATAACGTAAAAGCAACCGAAGTCGAAATCACGTTTGATCCGCCCTGGAGTAAAGATTTGATGAGCGAAGAAGCTAAATTAGAACTAGGAATGCTGTAGAGTAGTTGAGAGTGGATAGTGGATAGTTTATAGTTGGGCTTGTCATTATATAAATGCACTATCCACTAAAAATTATCCACTATCCACTAAAAACTATCCATTATCCACTATTGACTTATGGAAGAAATTGTAAATAAAGTAGCAAACAGCGCATTAGAAGTATTTGATCTGGAAGATTATTATCCAAAAGGAGAGCGTGTGGAGTTGGATATTTCACAGTGGCTTTTGGAAGGTTTTCTCTTGCGTGAAAAAGATTTTCGTGAACAGTTGAAACAATACGACTGGTCACAATATGCGGATAAGTATGTTGCTGTTTATTGCAGTACGGATGCTATTATTCCGGGATGGGCTTTTATTCTTGTAACCGTCTACCTGACTCCTTTTGCGAAAAAAGTAGCTAATGGCAGGCTGGAAGATTTGGAAAATTCTCTGTATGAAGAAATTCTGCCCACATTGGATTACACTAAATACGAAGGAAAACCGGTCATAATCAAAGGATGTTCCCGAAAGCCCGTGCCAACGGGAGCCTATCTGTTGGCAGCGCAAAAACTCCAGCCTTTTGCCAGAAGTATTATGTATGGTGAGGCCTGCTCAGCGGTGCCTTTGTATAAGAAAAAGTAACTTTTTTAGTACTTTTCCTGCTTTAAAAAGCTGTATTTAATACCTTTGTTAAAAAACAGGAAAGATGATAAAAAAGTTCACCTTACTAATGCTTTGCTTTTTCGGAATGACAAAGGCAAAAGCTCAAGAGCCAGCTGCGCCAGCAGATACTACTAAAACATGGCAGACCAAAGGAAATGCGTCTCTTCTTTTTAACCAATCTACCTTTGATAACTGGTTAGCGGGTGGTGAGAACAACATCTCCGGAACCCTTGGTGTCAATTATGATTTCAATTACAAGAAGGACGATCTCACGTGGGACAACAAAGTCATTGCATCGTATGGTATCGTTAAAACGAGAACCAGTTCATTTGCCAAGAAAACAGATGACCGTTTGGAACTGAACTCTTTACTTGGTAAAAAATTCAAGCCGGACAGTCGTTGGTATTATTCTGCGTTCTTAAATTTTAAGACCCAGTTTACCAAAGGTTATGAGTATGGGAAAGACGCCAATGGAGTGGAAATAAGGAGCGAAATTACCAACTTCCTCTCTCCGGCCTATCTTACTTTTGGTCCGGGTGTTCTTTGGAAAAGAGATGACAATTTGAAATTCAACTTTGCACCGGCTACTTCAAAAATCACTTTTGTGGACAAGAATTTTACATTACCTAATGAGGCCTATTTTGGTGTAAAAGAAGGTAAGTCGCTGCGTTATGAATTGGGAGCCTATGCTTCGGCATATTACAAGCTTGATATTATGGCCAATGTGACTTTTGAAAACATCCTGAGCCTTTATTCCAATTATCTTGAAGATCCTCAGAATGTGGATTTGGACTACCAGTTAAATATCGTGATGAAAATCAACAAATATCTTTCTACCAACCTGTCGTTCCAGACTATTTATGATGACAATGCTTTTCAGGGATTCCAAATCAGACAAGTATTTGGGGTAGGAGCCAATTACGGTTTTTAAAAAAAAACACCACTACATATTAAAAGAAAAGCCTTCCATCGGAAGGCTTTCTTTTTATTGTTTTTTAATCATTTTGATCTTCAGGAGCTTCTTTATAATCCGGATATAAAAATTTGTTGTAAGGAAAACGTGTGATATGGATTTCTCTTACGGCTTCATATACTTTTTCGCGGAACTCCTCGAAGTTTTCCTTGTTGAGTGCAGAAATAAAAAGCGCCCTGTCTTTTCCCATACGTGACATCCAGGTGTCTTTCCACTCTTCAAGGGTATAGTGCTTGGTTGTCTTCTCAGTAATGAGGTCGTCAGCATCAATAGTCAGGTGCTTGTACGAATCAATTTTGTTAAACACCATAATTGTGGGCTTGTCTGCACTTTTGATGTCGGCCAGAATCTGGTTTACGGATTCAATATGGTCTTCAAAATCCGGATGCGAAATATCGACAACATGCAATAGCAGGTCGGCTTCGCGCACTTCATCCAGCGTACTTTTGAACGATTCTACAAGCTGTGTCGGCAATTTACGGATAAATCCAACGGTATCTGATAACAGGAACGGCAGGTTTTTGATAACCACCTTGCGTACGGTAGTATCTAATGTGGCAAACAGTTTGTTTTCAACAAAAACTTCACTTTTGCTGATGACGTTCATCAATGTTGATTTACCCACGTTAGTATAACCTACCAAAGCCACACGAACCATAGCGCCACGGTTGCTTCGTTGTACAGACATTTGTTTATCGATAACCTTGATTTTGTCTTTCAGCAAGGCAATACGGTCACGTACAATACGCCTGTCCGTTTCGATTTCAGTTTCACCGGGACCACGCATCCCGATACCTCCTTTTTGACGTTCCAAGTGGGTCCACATTCCGGACAATCTTGGCAGCAGGTATTGGCATTGTGCCAATTCTACCTGTGTCCTGGCATAGGATGTTTCGGCACGTTGCGCAAAAATATCCAGGATGAGGTTCGTCCTGTCCAGTACTTTACAGTTTAGTATTTTGGTAATATTCTTTTGTTGCGAAGGCGAAAGCTCATCGTCAAAAATAACCGTATTGATGTTGTGTTCCTTTACATAATGGTGGATTTCGTCCATTTTTCCGGTACCTAAAAAAGTTTTCGGATTAGGGCGTTCCATTTTCTGGGAGAAGCGCTTTACAACTTCTCCGCCGGCCGTAAAGGTCAGGAATTCGAGCTCATCAAGATATTCGTTGAGCTTTTCTTCATTCTGGTGTTGTGTGACTATCCCGACAACTACCGTTTTTTCAAACTTTATGGTTTCCTTTTCTAGCATAAGTGCAAAGATAAAAACAGTTTGGCTAATAACAGGAGTGCCAAAAGATTATTTTTTTATGTAAATTATTTGTTTGTCTCTATATTCATGGAGGCTTTTTTTTGTTATATAGAATCTTCATTAAGATTATAAAGGGCGTTTTAATATCTAACCCATGGTTTCTTTTGCATGAATTTTAATGCAAAATATGATTTATTGAGTAACATTTCATAAAAAATGTTAAATTGAAATATTATATATAAAGATGAATGTTTTTTAGGAGAAACTTTAAAAAAATCAGCAAATAATACTTTAAAAAAGAGAAAAAAATTCTACGTTAAACTCACCATAGACCCAAAAACTGCTGATATTCACAAAACAATTTAGTTAAATGTCATTTTTTTGTTACGATATTCTTAAAAATAGTTAAATTTGGAGTTCTTAAATTTTTATCAAAATATATTAAACAACCTAAACTTTTCATTTTATGAAAAAAATTACGTTATTACTTCTTACCTTTTTCATCTCTCTTGTCGCCTATGGGCAAGGCCTGACAGAGAATTTTGATGGAGGTACGGCACTCCCTGCAGGTTGGAATTGGTATAATGGTAGTTTGCCAGCAGGTTCTCCTGCACAAAGAAACTGGCTGATTAACACACAACCCAATTTCTCTGCTTCAGTTCCCAATTCTGCATTTGTACAGAATTATCAGATTGGACAGGGAAACACCTCGAGAAACTGGTTATCCACTACTCGGGTTACTTTGCCGGAAAACGCCCAACTCCAATTTTTAACCAGAGCATTCCTTAATGAAGATCAGGGAACCATCTATGAAATTAGGGTTTCCAGAAATGCTGATCCTAGTGTTTTAGCAGATTATGCTCTTGCTGAAACCTGGAATGAACAGCAATTAAATCCAAATGGGATTTATGAAGCTGACGGTACTACACCACACTGGGACGAAAAAACAGTTAACCTGAAAGCATTGGGCTATAATGCCGGGCAACAGGTGTATATTGCTTTTGTCCGTGTCTTCACACAGCCAACCGCTGCCCTTGGAGGTGACCGTTGGTATATTGACGATGTGCGTGTTTCTAAAAAATGTGAGATGCCTATAAACATGGCGGCACCTACCATTAATATGACGAATGCGGTACTTACATGGAATGTTCCGGCAGGAGGAGCAACTGATTTTGAATTGGTTATTGTTCGTGATACACAAACATTGGACCAGGGTACAATAATACCTATAACAGGCGCTCTAACCTACACTATTCCTGTAGGGACATTGACTGCTGCTACCAATTATAAATATTATATAAGAGCTGTTTGTTCTGCAACCAATAAGAGTGATTGGACTGCACCCTATTTCTTTACAACAGCTGCTTTAGGAGAAAGGTGTTCGGATCCTATTGTGATGCCGGGCATACCGTATTCTACCAATAATAATACAAGCAACTCAAATGACAGAACCGATGTAGCTCAGGGGACAGGTTGTGGAGCCGTTCCTGCCACTACAAATTATATGACAGGTAACGAAGTATTCTATTCTTTCGTAGCTCCGTCAACCGGAGATGTCAGAATTGAAATGACGCCAACCGGACCAAACTCCGCTTTATTTGTATACAACAGTTGTGCTAACGTAGGAGTGAGCTGTATTACGGGTGTGGCAAACACCGGAAGTGGTACAAGAATAATTCCTGCTTTGGCAGTAACAGAAGGACAGACTTATATTGTGGTTATTTCTTCAACCAGTGCTACACAAACAGTAGGCTATTATTTAGAATTGCAATATGTAACTTGTCCGGAGCCAACTAACTTAAGTGCGCCGGTTGTTAATCAGACAGGAGTTACTTTGGCATGGGATAATCCTAACCCTGCTTATGCAACATGGGAAGTGGCTATTCAACCGGCAGGAGCATCTATTCCTGGTCCTGGTGTTTCAGGAACTCTGGTAACGACAAATAGAGATTTTACTACCACAGTTGACGGAACCCCAATTGTGGGTTCTACTGCTTACCAATATTGGGTAAGAGCATTGTGTGTGGAAGGTGGTACGACTTATAGCCCATGGGCAGGTCCGTTCGAATTCTTCACACCTATATGTGATGCTACTTTACCAAACGCACAGTGCGTTCATAATTTCAGGCTAACCGGTACTAACGGATGGCAAGGAGCGGTTATGCATGTACGACAAAACGGTATTACCGTAAAAGTATTAGGGCCTCAATTCACTTCAGGTACTTCCTTAGTAGTTCCGGTACCTTTGTGTAACGGTATTCCTTTTGAACTGGTTTGGGTATCTGGTGGTACAGCACAGGCAAGTGTAGGAATCGTTGTCCAAAACTCTTTCGGACAATTATTATATCAAAAAACGGCTGGAACCGGAGCACCGGGCACTACGCCATTGCATACAGAAATGGTAGATTGTGAATTCCCGAAATGTCCTCCTCCAATCAACCTGGGAGCAACAGCAATCACAGCAAGCGGTGCTACCCTAACATGGACACCGGCTTCACTTCCTTCGGGACCAACTACGGAATGGGAAATTTATCTGGCACCACAGGCAACTGCTGTGGCACCTGGAAATGATGATCCAATCAATTTAGCGAACACTACAACAGTTCGTCCTAATCCAAGAACCGGATTGATTTCAGATACTCAGTATGTATTCTATATCAGAACGGTATGTGGAACAAACAGGGCAAGTACATGGGTAGGTCCGTTTACTTTCAGAACGGCCGTATCTTGTGGTATTCCTACTGCTCTGGGCGTAAGAAACCCTCAGACAACAAGTGCTGATTTATTCTGGACGCAGCCTGCATTAGGAGGCGCTTCTGCATGGCAGGTAGTAGTTCAGGCACCGGGAGCAGGAGCTCCTGCCTATGATGATACCAGAGCAGTGAATTTAGCAAACGGTGGAACATATGGAACGGGAGGGGCAGGTTCTGCCTTAACTCCGGCTACCCAATATGAATATTATGTAAGAGCGGTTTGTTCAACTTCTCCTTTAGATGTTAGCCGTTGGGTAGGACCATTCCTGTTCAACACTGCTTGTGAGCCGCTAGCGGTTCCTTATTCTGAAGGATTCAACAGTACTTCAACAAGAGAACTTTGCTGGTCTGTATTGAGTGTTTTGGGTACCAATACCTGGAACATGAACGATACGGCAACTCCTTCTGAAGGAAACGAAGTAGCTACTTTTACGCCTAATAACGGTACCAATAATGATGACTGGCTGATTTCGCCAACATTAGATTTAAGACAGAACTATAGATTGCGATATAAATATAAGGTAGCCAGTGCTACTGCAGCAAATGCGCTTGAAATCAGAATTACAAACGCAGGAAATACTGGAATTGCTCCATCAGATTTTGCCGCGACACCATTATGGACAGGTACATTGACAAATACTACTTATCAGGAGCGTATCATTAATCTTGTTGGTCGTGGTAGTGCCACAACTAATGGTGATTTGGTAAATATCGCTTTCCGTGTTCCTCCGGGAGTAAACAACGCAAACAAAATCTTTATTGATGATGTAGTGTTTGAGCCAATTCCTGCATGTCCGGATCCTATGGATTTAGGAATAGTGACGAACAGTATCACTTCAACTTCTGCACAAATATTCTGGACACCAGGATATCAGGAAACACAATGGCAGGTAGCAGTTCAGCCAATCGGAACAGGAGTTCCGGCAGCTAACTTTAATGGGGCTGTTACTACAAACAACGTAAACTTCCTGGCAAACACAAATACTGTTAACGGTACTCCGTTACAGCCAGGAAACCAATATGAAGTATATGTAAGAGCAATCTGTGCTGATCCAAATGTAAGCCAGTGGGTTGGACCAATCGTGTTCAGAACACTTCTTTGCGAAACAGCAGATTTATGTGCTTATACTTTCACAATGACAGATACTGCATCTAACGGATGGGGTACAGGAGTTTCGATGAACATTATCCAAAACGGATTGGTTATCGCTACTTTAACGGGTCCTGCTAACGGACAGGCTTCAGCTACACAAGTGGTTAACTTCTGTCCTGGAGTACAATTTGAAGTATTCTGGAATCCAAGTACAGCCAGTACGGCAAACCTGGCTCAGGTTGGTTTGACAATTACAAACTTCTATAATGAAGTAGTATATACTAAACCTGCCGGAACCGGAAGACCAAACAGTAGATTGTACAGAGGGATGCCTTTCTGTTCTACAATTACATGTCCTTATCCAACCAACTTATCCGTTGAGCAAACTTCACCGGTTTCCGCAAACCTTACCTGGTCACCGGGAGGAACGGAGCAGGCATGGGAGTATGTATTCCAGCCAGCTGGAGGTAACTATCCTGGAAACTTGCCTGGACAGCGTGTAAACGTGCCACATGCTAACATTACCGGATTGGCGCAAGCTACTCCATATGAATATTATGTAAGAGCAATTTGCGGACCGGATAACGTAAGTTACTGGGCCGGACCATATGAATTTACAATCTATAACTCACCAGGATGTATTGGTGTAGATATTGAAGGTATTACAATGTCTGTGGGAGAAGAAAAACTTCTTTGTCCAAATGACAACTGTATTGACCTGACGGCAAGTTATTTCCAGACACAGGCTACTAACAGATATCGTGTTGAGCGTATCGACTATGCTCCGCCATTCCCTTACACTGCAGGACCTGGAAGTATTACAGTTCCGGTAAACGTGGATGACGACTGGTCACCACTTATTGACCTGACATTACTTAGTGATTCTACTGGAAACAGCAGGCCATTTAATTTCTGTTTCTTTGGAGATTCATACAGCAAATTGTTAGTGACGGATAACGGTGCTATTACATTCAGTATTGCCGGACCACAAGGAAACGGTGGTATGTATACACCAGGATCTGATAATGCAGGATGGACAATGGCTACCAACAGACAAATACCAAGTATTCCGCCTACAAATGCGCCAACACAATTGCCATACCGAAATTCTATTTCAGGAGTACTACAGGATTTAGATCCAAGACCTGGGAATTCACCGGCAGATGCTTCTATCAACTATACGGTTCTTGGTACGGCTCCATGTAGGGCTTTCGTTTTGAATATTTATAAAATGGCTTCTTATGGCTGTAATAGTCAATTGCAGACCAGCCAGATTGTATTGTATGAAGGAAGTAATATGATTGACGTTTACGTTGAAAGCAGAACTCCTTGTAATAGTCATAACCAGGGGCTTGGTGTTATCGGTATCCAGGGAGACACAAATACAGAATTTGCTGTTCCACCAGGAAGAAACGTTGGTACGTGGACAGCCAGTAACGAAGCCTGGAGGTTTATTCCGGATGGAGACTTGTCTAACGTAGTTTTCAAATGGCTTAAAAATGGTGAATTCTACAGTAGTGACTTGAGTATTAATGTTTGTGCTGATGATGTTGAATTAATGCAGGCTGTAGCTCTATACGACAAGTGTGATGGAACTACTACTGAAAGAAAAGCTGAAGTAACATTAAAAGTAGATCAATTCCCAATCAATGAGCCAAATGATTTACTGGCTTGTACAGGAACTACAACTTCATTTAACGTAACCGAAAATACGGCCGTAATTCTTGATGGTGTTGATAATTCTGATGATTATGAAATTTCTTACTACCTGACTCAGCCAGAAGCTGAAGACGGATCTACACCGGGAATTACTTCTGTTATTTCTACAGTTGTTGCTCCTATTTATGTAAGAATCGAGAAAATTTCAACAGGATGTTTTGTAACAAGAGAATTTAATGTTGATCCAACTGCTCCGCTACCTGCATTTACAGTAACAGGAGACACAATACTTTGTGAAGGTGATTCTACTACTCTTACTGTTGAGGCAACTAACTTTAATGTGGCTGATGCTGTTTTTGAATGGACATTGCCTGATGGAACTGTTTCCAGCCAGACAGGATCTACATTCAATATTGCTGCAGCGACGGCTGCTGATGGAGGAACTTATAGTGTAAAAGTGACAGCAGGCTGTGATGAAACGCTAGAGTTTACTGTACAGGTGAATCAAATTGATACTGAGTTCACATACCCAACACCGGTTTGTCCTTCAGGTACAATTAGTCCGACAGCGGTAACCGCTGCAACATTTACTGCAGGCGGAAGCTATACAATTTCTCCGGCATTGCCAATTGATCCTGCTACAGGAACAATTACTCTTGACGGAGCTACTGCTGGTGACTATACCGTTACGTATACAGTAACTCCTGCAATTACAAACTGTACGGATGATAAGACAGGTCAGTTTACAATAACTATTGCAGGTACTACTATTGTACCGGTAGTTACATTTAACTATACAACACCAGTTTGTAAGAGTGCAACGACAAACCCAACACCTAATTTAGGAGCAGGTTTTGTAACGGGTGGAGTATTCTCGTCAACAGATGCTAACGTTTCTGTAAATCCGGCAACAGGAGAAATCAACCTTGCCAATACACAACCAGGTACTTACACGATTAATTATTTATTGGATGCTATTCCTGCAGAATGTAAAGCAGGAGGAACATTTGATGCAACTATCGTAATTACCAACTCTATTACCCCGGTAACAGATTTCAGTTATGCGGATGATAGTTTCTGTTCAGGCGCTACGCTACCAGGACAATTGCCAACAGGTGCTTTCGAACCGGGCGGACAGTTTACGGTTGAGCCTAGCACGGGATTGAATGTGAATCCTACAACGGGTGAATTTATGGCAGGTACAAGTACACCAGGTACTTATGTGATTAAGTATATAATTCCGGCTGATCCTGCAATTTGCAGAAGCAGATCAGAATCTTCATATACTGTGACTATTGAGAGCACATTCGAAATTAATGTTACTGACGAATGTAGAAACAATGAGTATGTTCTTATTGCTGAGCCTTCTGATCCAAGCTATACATTTGTATGGAAAGATGCTTTAGGAGCTCCGGTTGGAACCAACAGCAACATCTTTAATGTTTCGCAATATGTTGCCAACCTTTCGGGAGAAGTTCAGTATCCATTGAACTTTACGGTGACAATCAGTACAGCTACTGGATGTTTGAATGTAAAACCTGTTGTTGTAGAAAGCACTTTCTGTGACATTCAAAAAGGTATTTCGCCAAACAACGATGGTAAAAATGATTATTTTGACCTTGCCGGTTTCAATGTGAAGAAATTGACTATCTTTAACCGCTATGGAACAGAAGTATACACTCGTACGAACTACACGAACGAATGGAGAGGTCAATCTAGCAAAGACAAAGAATTGCCTGACGGAACCTACTATTATGTGATAGAGCGTAGCGGTGTACCTTCTAAAACAGGATGGATTCAAATCAATAGACAAACAAAATAGATATGTCAAAAACACTGCCTGCTATGGCAGGCAGTGTTTTGATACTATAAAAAAATCAAACCAATGAAGAAAATACTTTTCACCGCACTGATAACACTGTCGGTTTTTGTTGATGTTGAAGCGCAGCAAGATCCGCATTATACGCAGTACATGTATAATATGAACGTGATCAATCCAGCCTATGCGGGTTCAAAAGAAAACTTATCTTTTGGATTATTGTATAGACAGCAATGGGAAGGAATCGAAGACGCTCCAAGAACGTTTACTTTTTCAGGACACTCTCCTGCCGGAAAAAACGTAGGTTTAGGTTTGTCTGTGATTTCTGACGAAATTGGTCCTGTTAAAGAACAGAACGTTTATGGGGATTTCTCCTATACATTAAATCTTGGTGGAGAGCACCGCTTAGCCTTGGGTATTAAAGCAGGTGCCACTTTCCAAAAAATAGGCTTGTTTTCAGATATTAATGGGTCTTTACCTGATCCGACTGATGAGGCATTCTCAGAAGATAGTGACAATACATATTTCAATATCGGAACAGGTTTTTTCTATTATACTAATAATTATTATATCGCTTTGTCGGTTCCAAACATGCTCAAATCAAAGCATTTGAATGTTAGGAGAGATGGTCAGGAAAGATATTATGGTGAGGAAACACAACACTATTTCTTAACGGGAGGTTATGTGTTCCAATTGACAGATAACATCAAATTCAAACCGTTTGCAATGGTGAAGTCAGCTTTTGATGCACCAACATCATTTGACGTTTCGACTAACTTTTTATTCAATGAAAAGTTTGAGATTGGTGCAACTTACAGACTGGATGACTCTTTTGGAGGAATGGTTAATTATGCAATTACTCCAAACCTAAGAGTGGGTTATGCTTATGACAGAATTATTTCTGACCTGAAAGTTACAACTCCGGCTTCTCACGAGGTTATCCTGTTATTTGATTTGAATTTCCCGAAAAAGGTATCACGTTCACCAAGATATTTCTAACCTAAAAGCGACCTAGACAATGAAAAATTTATATATTACATTAAGTTTTGTGATCGCTAGTATGACACTATCAGCACAAAATAAAGATACCGAAAAGGCCGACAAACTATTCAACAGATTTGAATATGTTGATGCTTCTAACGAATACCTGAAGCTAGTAGACAAAGGTAAGGCTGATAATTATGTTTATAAGCAGCTAGCCGATAGCTATTATAATGTTTTTAATACAAAGGAAGCTATCAAGTGGTATGCTAAAGCAACTCAGGAAAAGCAGGATGCAGAAACTTATTACAGATATGCACAAATGCTAAAAGCAGAAGGGAAGTATGAAGAGTCCAATGTGCAAATGCAGAAATTTGCAGGTATGGCTCCAAACGACCAGAGAGCTATAGCATTTAAGCAAGATCCTAATTATCTTCCAAAACTGAAAAGCCAAACCAAATTGTATGATGAAAAGTCATTAGATATTAATAGTGACCAATCAGATTTTGGTGCTGTATTGACAAATGACAATACATTGTATTTTGCGAGTGCCAGAAATAAGTCAAGAAAAACTTATGGCTGGAATGAAGAGCCGTTCCTGGATCTTTACAAAGCAACATACAATGCTAATGGAACATTCAGCGAGCCTGTAACGGTTTCTGAAATCAATACAAAATTCCACGATGGCCCGGCTTCAATTACTGCTGATGGAAATACAATGTATTTTGCCAGCGAAAGTTTTAAAGAAGGTGACTTCGAAAAAGACAAATCGAAAAAGCTTAAATTCGGACAGGTTTATTTGTTCAAAGCAACTAAAGAAGGTGATAAATGGGGTAATGTAAAAGCACTTCCATTTAACAGCAAGGAATATTCAGTAAGCAATCCAAGTATCAGCAAAGACGGTAAAACACTTTACTTCTCTTCGAACATGCCAGGATCTCTCGGTGGAAACGATATCTGGAAAGTAGCTGTTAACGCTGATGGAAGCTTTGGAACTCCTGAGAATTTGGGAACTAAAGTAAACACAGAAGGTAATGAAAGTTTCCCTTTCATTACAGATGACAACAAATTGTTCTTTGCTTCAGACGGAAGAAAAGGTTTTGGAGGCTTGGATGTTTTCCTAATCGATTTCAACAAAAAGACTGATGCAATAAACGTTGGAGCTCCGGTAAATACATCAAAAGATGATTTTGCGTTTACATTTAACACCGCTAAAAATATCGGTTTCTTCTCAAGTAACAGAACAGGTAATGACAATATCTATCAGGCAACTCCGGTTTGCGGCGTAGAAGTTGTTACTATTGTTAGAGATGCTAAAACAGGAGCTATCTTGTCTGATGCAAGAGTTGCTATTCTTGACGATAAGAAAAATGTTATCGAAACAAGAACTACAGCTGCAGACGGACAAGTGGTTTACAGTGTAGATTGTAACAGAGCTTATACACTTCAGGTGGCAAAAGACGGTTACGAAAGCAATGTATTTCCGGTTGCCAAAACTAACGGAGGAATCGTAAACGTGAATGCTGACCTGCAGCCAATCGATGTGATTGTTACTCCAACAGAAATTGTCTTGAAAGAGATTTTCTTCGAGTTTAACAAGAGCAACATCACACAGGAAGGTGCATTTGAGCTAGACAAGCTTGTTCAGGTAATGAAAAACAACGACCAGATGGTTATTATGGTTAAGAGTCACACCGATAACAGAGGTAGCGATGCTTACAACATGAACCTTTCTGACAGAAGAGCAAAATCAACTGTTCAGTATGTTATTTCTAAAGGAATCGACAAATCCAGAATTTCTGGAAAAGGTTATGGCGAGAGCGAGCCTAAAGTGGATTGCAAAGAAAACTGTACAGAAGAAGATCATGCTAAAAACAGAAGAAGTGAATTCTTGATTATCAAGAGATAATTTCTAAAGTCAATAGAAAAAAGGGTTGCTGAAAGGCAACCCTTTTTTTATAGTTGAAAGTTGAAAGTTGAAAGTTGAAAGTTGAAAGTTGAAAGTTGAAAGTTGAA